>PUOC01000044.1 GCA_003551965.1 Clostridiales bacterium
AGGACGCAAAATCTAAGAATCCGGCCAGCGTCGATGCCTTCCCCAACCGTCCGAACCGCATGGGGAACGCGGAAAGGAGCAGCATATTGATGCCGTTAATAAGCGCCGCGCACAGTCCAAAGAATATCGCCAATAAAAGCGCGCTTTCCGCGTAAAAGGACACGGCCGTGGACAAAGCCACGGCACTGCCGAAAAACGACAGCCACAGCACGGTTCTCCTCTCGTCGCCCTTAAGCCTCTGCAGAAACCAGCTGGCAGCCAAGACACCACCAAAACCCATCAATGGAACGAACAACGACAGCAGTGCCGCATCGGCAATGGGCAGGTCCATGGTATGGACCAAAAGAACGGGAACCCACATGTTAATTCCTTCTTTCACCATGCCCTGAAAGACCGTGGTGAGGGCCAAGAGTGCCAAGGTCTTCTGGGCCAGAAACGACCCCGTCTGTGCCAAAAACTCCCGAAGTCCGGGCTTGGACTCGCCCTCTGATTGTATGCCCCCGTCTATGGCCACCCCCGCATCAGAGGGGTGGCTGCGTATGCCTGCATACCATAGGATAGCAACGAATACCAGGTAGATCCCCGGAAGCCAGAATACCCACGGCCAATCCCCGGTGATCCGTAGAATCTGCCCGGAAACATACCAGGTAGCCAATCCCCCGAGCACGAATGACGTGCCGAGCACGGCCGACACTCGGCCGCGCTGTCCCGGTGCTGTCCATACCGATGCCGTTCGCACTATAGGGCCCCAGCCGGTACTCTGGAACAGGCCGTTCAGGCCCCACACGGCAATCATAGCCGCTAGCGACACCGTGAAACCGAAAAGAACATTCAACAGCGCACTGCCGAGCAATCCCAGGGCAACAAAGAGTCTGGCAGGAACTCGATCGCCTAAGGTGCCGTTGATCAACTGGCCCATGGCGTAAACTCAAAAGAACACGCCGCCTATTATACCCACATCCGCCGGCGTCCACTGGAAACTGTCCTGAATGGCCGGCAGCGCAATGGAAAGATTGAGGCGGCCGAAGTAATAAGAAATGTATGTAAACCAGAGCAGGGCGATGGTGCGCCGCTGCCACGTCCGGACGGGATTTCCCATACCTTGATTCTCCTAGCACCTCATAGTCTGTGGCTCTTCGCCTCTATTTCCCTGCTGACCTGAGGGAATCCTTCCCAATGCCGGAGAAGACTGAGCCCAAGAACAAAAAAACGACCTCCCCAGCCCCGTGGGAGATCGGCCAGAGCACCCCCCGGCTAGCGCGCACCCGTCCTCTGCAGCAGGAGTACAGCATGATCGGGAAAGTCGGTTATAACGCCATCAGCACCGTATTGAAAGAAGAATCGCCGCAGTTCGTCGTCGAAACTGCTGGCATAAGGAGACAGACGGTCCGCCCGCAGCGTATATGGAAATACCACCAATCCAAGGGCCTGGGCTTCCTGAACCAGCAGCATACCTTCGCTGAAATGATCGGACCCGGCTTCAATCCGGTATTTGGATGGCGCTATGCCGTCGGCATACTCGGCAATCTCGCCTAACCCTTCCGGCGTGGCATAAAAATCGTGTTCCTCGGCTTCGGAGATCCTTTGAATCAGGGGAAACTCTGCGTTCATGGTGTAACGGATAAAACCTAGGCTCGACGACTCCGCCGATTGGATATAAAGGTTGGCCTGGGGGCCTTTGTAACCATAGAGGCGCAGCAGTTCGAAGAGCGCTTCTTCCATGTATAGTCCCTGGTCGCGGTGCCATTGGGTCCACTGCAGATCCAAATACAGGCCAACGTCTCGGCCTGTACTGCCATTGAGGCCCTGGACCAAAAGAATGACCTCTTCTACAGTAGGTATGGAAAAAAGTCCGTAATCCGGCGGGAATCTCCCTGGGTACACCGCGGCACCGGCACGGCTGCGCTCATGCACTGTCAGGAGTTTCAGCTCGGGAAGGCTGAAGTCAGCGGCATAGTACCGATCGTCGGAACGATGGCGGCCGGGAAAGACGGCGGCCACATCGGTCGTCGCTTCCAGGGTCCGATCGTGCAGCGCAATCAGAAAACCGTCGCTGGACATCATAAGATCCAATAGCAAAAAGTCGGCTCCCTGGGCATAGGCAAAGGCAAAGCCGGCCAAGGTATGCTCCGGAAGATAGCCCGATGCACCGCGGTGGGCAATCACCGACTGGGCCCCGGCCAGTCCCGGTGTTCCCAGCAGTGCCACAGCGGCAGCCAGCAGCAAAATCGAAAGTTTTCTCTTCACACCGGTTCCCCCTGCGGCCGCTTTCTTCTAGGCGGCCGTTTCGTTGGCATGCTCATATCTAAGCTAAACATACCACAGCGAGGTTGTTATGGCAATATAAAGAAAGTAGGCCATGCCCCTTTATTTTTGAGGCCCCTCAGGCACACCCAGATCCCGTGCCGATGATTGGACCCGCTGGCCCTCTTGCAATATTGCCTGCCGTTGGAACTGCTGATCGACAAACACTTCCGAGAAACGAATAGGGAGGCTCACTCCCGTGAAAAAATCGGGGGTATCCTGGACATGAAAGTGAAGATGAGGCTCCGTTGCATGCCCCGAACAGCCGCAGCGGCCTAGACGCTGCCCGGCCGCAACCGTATCGCCTGGCTTCACTTCCACACTGTGGGGCACAAAATGTGCCAGCAGAGAGTATTCGCTTTCACTGTGGCGAATGATGACGAAATTCCCGCGCAAGTCCTTGGCCAAGAAATCCACGGCCATCGTACCGGGATACGGAGAATCCCGGACATCGGTGCGAACGGCCGCGACCGTGCCAGCCGCCGGCGCCGTAATCGGTTCGCCATAACAGAAGTAATCGTCACAGGCGGTGCCTTCGCCCCGGTGGCTGCAACCTTCGTCGTTAATCATAACAAAATCGTAGGCGTAACGCTGATTGAGAATTTCCCAGCTATGGGATTTGTCCTCCGTGAAACCACCGCCTGCCACAACCCACGTTCCTTGGAATGGAAGAATGAAGGCCGCACTCTGCCGATAGGCTGTCGGTGTTGGAAACCGGCCTCTGTACCGTATCCAGGCCGCGCCCATGCCTGCCAACTGGTACAACATCTGACCCAGCTGCAGGGGATTCATCATGGACAACACCATGCTTGTGCCGTACTTGGCCGCTGTCAGCACCCTGCCCTGGCGCTGGGCAGGCCCCGGTGCAACGGGGGCGGCCCGGCTTTTGGAAGCGCTGGCGCTGGAAGTCCGGCTGTCGGTGCCGGGAATCAGGCCTAGCACAGCGGCGGCCGAGGCAGCCAGAGCGGGGAACATGGTCACTTCAGGCAGCAGCTGCGTCCGTCCAAAAAGAAACAGCACTCCAAACGCCGCTGCCAAAGCCCGAACAAAAGGATAAGACGTGACAGCGGCCATGCGGCCTAGGGAGCCGAATACAAACACCAGCACCAAAACATGGGCCGCGCCGGCAAGTCCGGGCAGTATAACCGCAGCTCCGAGCAACACGCCGCTGCCGTGCATCACCAAGAGCAGCGTTTGCTTCCACCACTCCCGATCCGCTTCCATCATACGCTGAATGAATCTTGCTCTTCCCGCCAACAAGATAAACCTCCCATAATAATACACGTATTCTATAATTCTGCCGCTAGTATCTGTTGGCCCGGGACACTATACGCCGAATTTCCTCGTCATCCACCAGGCGCCGCTCGCGATCGTTAAAGGCCGGCAGACCCATGGAAACCTCATCATTGTGCCACTGCATGGGTGATGGAATTTGCCGGCTGCGGCCTGTATGGATAGACCGTACGTTCAGTGCCAGAATGGAATCCACATTGTCGCTGCGAACGCCGCCGCCCGGCATGATCTCCAGTTCGCTGCCGGCAGCGCCGATCAATGCCTCCAACGGTTCCAGACCTTCCGCGGCGCGCTTTCTCTGCCCGGAAGTCAGCAGCCTATCCATGCCTAAATGGATGATCGCTTCCAAGGCCTCCATGGCATCGGGTGTGACATCAAAGGCCCGGTGAAACACAGTGGTCAGCCCGTGTTCTTTGGCCTGTTCCACCAAAGGTGCGGCTCTATCCATGTCCACCCGGCCTTCCTTTGTCAGCAGACCGAATACGACTGCATCGGCCCCGGCCCGTGCCGCCGCCGTAATGTCCCTGGCCATGATCTGCAGTTCATCGTCGGAATAGACAAAGTCACCGCCCCGCGGCCGGATCATCACCGCAACATCCAAGTCCGTGACAGCTTTTACCTGCTGCTGCAGTCCAATACTGGGTGTCGTGCCACCGGCAAAAACATCGGCACACAGCTCCACCCGCCCAGCGCCGGCGGCCTGTGCCCGAATGCAGTCTTCCACGGAATAACTGCAGACCTCAACAATGACTGCCATGCCGCATTCCTCCTCAACATTCGGTCTTTCCATCATCGGCAAACCGAACGTCCAGTCTGCATCCGATCACACTATTCCGGATCAAAGCTGCGTATTCCTGCCTCACGGGCTGCTGCCGTGCCAGCCTCACCCGAGCTGCAGCGACAAACGCCGGAGACACCTTGTTTCGCATACCCGAGCTTGGCCTAGAGGCGGATAGCCTCCCCATGGGTCGGCGTTGCACGGAGAGCACAAAAACCGTGGTGCATTAAGAGCTGTTTGGTCAGTGCAAACACCAGAGAAGCGGCATAGCCGTGCCTGCGGCTCTGCAGGGAAGTGTAGACCGAGTGGATCATGACGCCCCGGCGCATGCGGTATGACCGCAGGACCATGGCCACAGGCTTTTTATCGACCCAGAGATATGGGCTGCGTTTCTGGACCGCCCCGAGGGCCATTTCTGCACAACAGGCACGGGATACCGGCTCACCAAAGCCGGATCGGACTTGCCGTTCCCTGCTTCACTGTCAGGTTGACCACGGGCAGGCCCAACACCATTATTTCCTCGCCGGCCTTCCGCACAGCCCATGGATCTACCCTTAGCTGACAGGGCCGATGGCAGCCCCGCGGCATGGATCATTCCAAGACCAAGAATGCACCCGTGTGCACATCGGGGATGGTAACGACAGGCGAATCGGCACGGTGTTCAGGGATAATCGAACACCGTCCGGCCGGCTGGTAGACTGTTCCACTACTCCATGGGACGTCGCCGGCCAAGTGCGGGTGCAAGATCAGCGACACATCGTGCTTCTCCCTTCCGAAGTTGGAGATAACAATCACCAATTTCTCACTGCTGCGCAGGCAGCGTACATCCAGGTCTTCGCTCTGTTCACTGCCCTCGATCTGCACCGGCTGGAACACCCAGCCGTCCGCTATCAGATCATGCAGCAGCCCAGCCACCGCATGGGCATTGGGTGCGCAGGCCTTAAAGCCTTCGATGGTCCAGGTATCGCCGCTATCAAGCGTAATGACGTTACCGTCCCCTTGGCCGGCAAACTGACGCAGCATATCCACTTCCTCTGCACGCAAACCAGCTGACGACGGCACCAAGACCGTTTGAATGCCCACCAAGTTTTCGTCTAGGTCCTTGGCTTCAACGAAATCCAATGGCACCTGCCGCGTACGAAAGGCCGTATAGATAGTTTGCATGGTCTGCAGCAGTGAACCGATGGTTCCCACAGCATCGTGGTGTGCTGCCGCGTGTTTCGAATAGAGGATTGCTGCTCCACTGCGCACTTTGTCCGCCGCGGCCAGTGCCGG
>PUOC01000202.1 GCA_003551965.1 Clostridiales bacterium
GCGCTTATCAATATGGGCAGCCACTTCTACCAGCTTGTGCTTTACCGAACTCAGTAACCTACCTTCCCGGAATATATAACGATGAAGGTGCGGGAAAACACTGATATATACGTCGTTTGAGGCCATTCTCCATTGATATTTCCCTCGTTATATATTATAATATATAACGAGAGGGTGATGAGTTTGGGTATTATCTATCAAACGAATAAACAGACGGGGATCACCTATGCCTATGAGAACGAAGCCTACTGGGACAAAGAGAAGCAACAATCGAGGGCTAGACGAAAGCTGATTGGCAAGATCGACCCGGAGACAGGGGAGATCATTCCCACGCGGCCTTACAAGAAACGTGACGCCAAGAGCAGCCAAACGGCCAAGCCGGGACCGGTGCCGATTGCCAACGTTCAGCGCAGATACTATGGTGCCACCTACCTCTTTGACCAGATTGGTCATGTGACGGGAGTTTGGGAGGACCTAAAAGCCTCGTTCCCAGGTATCTTCAAACAGATACTGTCTGTTGCTTATTACCTGATTTTGGAGGACAGCAACCCCTTAAGCCGGTTTTCACACTGGCAAAGACGACATGTCCATCCCTTTGGGGACGATATTGCTTCCCAACGAAGCAGCGAGCTGTTCCAGTGGATGGAAGAAAAAGACCGGATGACCTTTTTTCAACGACAGGGTAAGCGGCGTATCGAAAAAGAATACTGGGCTTTTGACATCACCTCGATATCCAGCTATTCGCAGGCACTCTGCCAAGTGAAACGCGGCCGCAACAAAGAACAGGATCGCCTTCCGCAGATCAATCTGGCTCTTCTCTTCGGGGAAGAATCCGGACTGCCGTTTTACTACCGAAAGCTGCCCGGGAACATCACTGACGTGACGAGCCTTCGGCAGCTGATCGGTGAATTTGATGTGATGGGTTATTCTCAGGTGCGAGTGGTCCTAGACAGAGGGTTTTACAGCAAAGAGAACATCAACGCTCTATTCCAGCACCACCAGAAATTCCTCATTGGTGTGAAGTTACGGTTGAAGTACGTCAAAGAAGTATTGGACAAAGAACGAGACAACCTTCAAGTGTGGTCCAACCATCACGCCCAATTCCGTGTTTACGGGATTTCCCGTACGATCCAGTGGGACTATGAGCAGCATCGCCCCTACAAGCGTGATACCCTGACCGGGAAACGTCGGGCCTATCTGCACATTTTCTACAATCCGGAGAAAGCTGCCCGGGACCAAGTGGAGATGAACGATTATCTAACCAGCCTACAGCAGGACTTGGACCTAGGTCATCGTAAGGACTACCGGATGAAGGATTACGACAAGTACTTTGACGTCACTCACACACCCAAGCGGGGCAAGAAGATTACACCTCGGGAAGAGGCAATGAAAGACGCATCTCGAAACTATGGGTACTTCGCTCTTTTGTCCAATGAAGTGGAGGCTCCCTTCGACGCCCTTTCCCTTTACCGCAGCAAGGACATCGTTGAAAAGGGATTTGGAGACCTGAAAGAACGACTGAATTTCCGAAGAATGCAAGTTTCTTCCGAACTTTCCCTTGATGGCAAGGTATTTGTCGAGTTTATCGCCTTAATCTACTTGTCCTACGTAAAAAAGAAGATGCAGGATGCCGGTCTCTTTGCCAAATGGACTCTTCAAGGTCTCTTGGACGAACTTGACTCTATCGAGCTGTTTGAAGCGCCCGAGCATGGTCGATTCCTCGGCGAAGTGACCCAGAAACAGCGCGATCTTTATGCGGCGCTCGGGGTAAAACCACCCTCGTTATAAATTCCGGGAATGCAGGTTGTAAGCGGAAGCTAGCAACAGGGCAGTGCCTGCAAGCGGGCATTGTTGCGGCCTAGACGGTATCCGGTTCCAGTCTGGGTCGAAGATCCAGCTGCCGCAGGGTGTCGGCGATTTTTTCCGGGACCTCGCCGGCGGGCAGGAACTGGATTCGTCTTGAACCGTGAACTAAGCAGCATTCCGTGTGCTGGGCTGGATAGGACCAAACGGCTAGGACGCTGCGGCAATGACGTAGGACCAGAGTGAAAACGACCTAGGATCAGTGAAGGTTCGTAACCGAACCTTCACTGTTTTTTTGCAAAAGCCTGCTTGTTATGTTTACATATTCCACGTATAATCGAGGGCATTATATGAGGTGATCATGTTATAACGAGGGAGGTGGATATCGTGACCTGTCCGCGGAAAGGCCGGGAAGTGCGGCCGAGCCGTTGTTTGACTTGTGAGCACTGCGGTGGTCTGAGCAATGGCGGGGTATTCTGCTTTAAAGCCAACCGGAAACTCAACTACACCTTTGATAAACGGAACGCCGCTGATGTATTCCGAAAGCATAAGATATAGAAAAGGCCTGCCCCTCCTTGAAATTCCCATGAAATATGTTATACTATTCCATGGATAAGGGGTCGGTGCCACATGAACCGCTCTTATATGAAAGCTGCGCTTCAGGAAGCGGTCAAGGCCTTTGCGACCGGTGATGTTCCCGTTGGTGCAGTGGTGGTCAAGGACGGAAAGATCATCGGCACGGGTTTTAACAAGCGGGAAGCCTGCCAAGATCCAACGGCTCATGCAGAAATGCTGGCCATCCGTGAAGCGGCAGAATCCCTTGGAAGTTGGCGTTTGACCGGAGCCAGCCTGTATGTTACACTAGAGCCCTGTCCGATGTGTGCAGGAGCAATCATCAATGCCCGAATCCAGAAGCTGGTTTTTGGCGCCTACGACCCCAAGGCCGGAGCGGTGGTATCGCTCATGGGCTTACTCTACGACGAGCGTTTCAACCATGCGGTCGAGGTATATGATGGTATCTGCCACGATCAGTGCAGCGGCCTACTGCGTAGGTTTTTCCAAGGCCTGCGCTGTGACGATGCAGACAACTCGGAGAGGTGACAGAGTGGCCGATTGTGGCGGTCTCGAAAACCGTTGGGCGTGCAAGCGCCCCGTGGGTTCAAATCCCACCCTCTCCGCCACCATGTTGTTGATGGTCGGTTTCTCGCCTATATTTGCGGAGAGATGCTGGAGTCTGGCTGAACAGGCACGACTGGAAATCGTGTAGAGGTCTACGCCTCTCGAGGGTTCGAATCCCTCTCTCTCCGCCATTTGACAATACACGCGATAGGGTTCCCCCCTATCGCTTTTTGACGCGTATTCCGCTGAGTCAAGGGAGGTAGCATGCGGTGCTCGACCAGTTCAAACGTCAGCTCCAGCAGGTGACGGGCCCGGTTGCAGTACATAAGCGGGAGGACCAACGAAGCGTGGCGGCTACTTTGGAGGCCCCGGACAAGGACGTGCAGTTGGAGGTCGCTTGGGATAAGGAAGCGCATTTCGTTGTGGGCGAAATCCACTCGATTTCGACAGATGTTGAGACCGTTCTCGGCATCTACAACTCTTTGGGGCACCGACTGGGATGCGGCTCTGTTTTCGTTCCTGACGTGCCCGGGGACGCAGACCCCGAGGCCATGGGTTACAGTCGGCAATACGTGCTTCCGTTGCGCCGTTCTGTGCCTACAGGGGTGCGTTACTGGCTCATTGATGCATATGCCGCGGATGTACAGCAGCAGCTGCAGAGTCTGCTGGGTATAGCGGTTACACGCTCGTGTCCGGCCGTGGATGAGCGACCCTATCTGTATTCCCTGGAATGGGAAGGCTATAGGAGTGACGAGAAATTCGCCCTCTATGTGCATCTGCATTCCATCAGCCAAAGTGCTTATCTCGAGGAACTGACAATTCCCGATTCCCTGCGGCGGCGGGGGATCGGAACCGCGGTTCTGGAGCTCTTGGCGAGATTGGCCTTTGATCTGCACTGCAGATACCTCTATCTTTGGGCGAAGTCGCATGCGGAGGCCTTTTGGCAGAGAAAAGGACTGCAGCGCATCTTTCGGGCTAATCTGCGCAACCAGAGGCGGCGGGCCGATGCGCTTAGACGGCGGCCGGGTTGGGATCGAGCGTGGTTTGAAGGCATTCCCTTGGAGCAACCCCTCTGGTTCTACCGTAATCATCCGCAGGACGATTTGGATCTCTATTTGGCCTTGCACCGGTGGCCGACGCGGCAACGCGGGAGCGGTCGCTGACACCGGTCTACAGAGGGTTACCAGGCCGCGTCATCCTTGACAGGAGCGATGGGGCAGGTTATAATTCTGGTGTCGTGCTAGACGGGGAGGGAGCGGTGCCCTGTACCCGCAATCCGCTGCAGCGGGGTCGAAGTCCTGCCCGAGGGTGGGTCTTGTGGGGGTCGGTCCAAACAAGTGGTGTTGACGATTGGGTCTTGTGCAATAAGAATTCACGAACCCGGTCAGGTCCGGAAGGAAGCAGCCGTAAGTGAACCCTCTTATGTGCCGCAAGGTCACCTGATCTGAGCTAACTGTTTGGATACGTCCGGAAGGCCCATTCGACGGCAGGTGCACGGCTTTTTTGTGCCGAAATTCTCTGAGAGTGCATCGGCTGATCCAGAGAGGAACTCCACAGGGAAGTTTGTTATCGAGGAGGAGGAGTTGTTGTGGCGCACCTTTCCCTCTATCGCAGATGGCGGCCCCAGAATTTTTCGGACGTGGTGGGCCAGGGCTATGTGGTGAAAACGCTGCAGAACAGCCTCGAATCTGGGCGAATCAGTCATTCCTATCTCTTTGCTGGCCCCAGAGGTACGGGGAAGACGACATTGGCGCGCTTGTTGGCCAAGGGCCTTAACTGTGATGAAGGACCAACCCCGAACATCTGCGGCGAATGCGGACAGTGCAAGGCCATTGCCGAAGGCCGTGCCTTGAATGTGATTGAAATTGACGGCGCTTCCAACCGCGGGATTGAAGAGGTCCGAGAATTGCGGGAACAGGCTCGCTATGCGCCGACTGAAGGCCGCTATAAGGTATACATCATTGACGAAGTGCATATGCTGACACCGGAAGCCTTCAATGCTCTGTTGAAGACGTTGGAAGAGCCGCCGGAACACGTGGTCTTTATGTTTGCCACCACGGACCCCCATAAAATTCCTGCAACCATTCTTTCCCGATGCCAGCGCTATGATCTGCGCCGCTTCCCTGTGAACGAAATTGCCGGGCGGCTCCAGGTGGTTTTGGAAGCGGAAGGGCGCCAGGGAGAAAAGGACGCACTGCATACGATAGCCCGCCATGCTGAAGGCGGTATGCGAGATGCTCTCGGGATTTTGGATCAATGCCTATCCTACGCCGACGAGATCACGGCGGCTGTAGTAGTTGAAGTTTTGGGCACAGTCGGCCGCGAACGTCTTGAGACATTTGCCCAATTCCTGGCTGCAGGGAATTCACACGCCTGTATGCAGGCGGTTGATGAACTGTATCAAGAGGGCAAGGATATTTTACAGTTTACCCGCAGTTTTATACAGTATCTAAGAGAACAATTATCTGTAACGGAACCGCTGCTTTCCTTTCCCGATCTGTTCTATGCGCTGGAAGTTTTCTCCCAGTGTGAGAAAGAGATGCGTTATGCGTTTGACGTCAAATTGCCTTTGGAGCTGGCGGTTTTGAAGTTCGTCGACCTTCCCAGCCATGTGCGGCAGCTTCAGTCCAGGGTCGAAGGACTAGAGAAGGAACTGCAGACCATCAAAAGCCAAGGATTCGTGTCGGTCCAAAA
>PUOC01000121.1 GCA_003551965.1 Clostridiales bacterium
AAGGCTGCACAGAGCCCCGCAACGCCTCCGCCTACCACCACCACGTCGGTTTCCTTTACCTCGGCGGCTCCCGAAACCGAGCCTGCAACCAGTACCATGAGCAGAACAACAACGGAAAGATTTTTCAACAACACAACTCCTCTCAGTTTGTATAGCTCCATTCCCAATTTATTTTCGTGATTATATTCACTGGCACCTGCAAAAGCAACGAATTTTTTTCGGGGGAAGGACGTCTTGTACCCTTCGCTATGGCGGGCCATGGATCTTGGGAGCGCTTTGAAAAGGGATTGGCGGGTGTTTTCGATGGATAATCCCGGCGTTAAATGAAGTTAAATGATCCCGCAACCAGCAGGGGTGACGTTGCCTAGGCAAGAAGGATATATGTGAAAGAGAACACTTTATTAAAGGAGGATCTGTTTTGAACATGAAACGATTCGGCGTACTGGTGCTGGTGGCTGTTTTGGTTTGGACGGGTGCCATGGGGGCAGCCGCGTCGGAGACAGAAGCTGACGTCATTGTTGTGGGCGCTGGAGGCGCCGGCCTGACTGCGGCCATTGAAGCGGCGTTGGCCGATGCTGATGTCATCGTCCTGGAAAAACAGGCCTTTGCCGGCGGTAATACCTTGATTTCCGGGGGCATTTGGAATGCTGCAGGAACTTGGCTGCAGGAAGAGGCAGGTTACAGCGACAGTGTGCCGCTGCATGTGGGTGATACCATCGTTGGCGGCGACTATGCAGCGGAACCGCAGTTAGTTGGTACCATGGTTGAGCACGGCGTGCAAATGACCGATTGGTTTGTGGATGAACTGGGTTATCCGAGGGAAGATCTCGGCCTGACGGTTCTAGGAGGGCATTCTGTACCTCGGGGTGTACACCCGGAAGACGCCGGAGCCGACATTGTCAGCTATCTGCTGGAACGGACGGAGGAACTGGGAGTTGATGTGCACTACCATACGGAAGCGGTAGAGCTGATGGCCGATGGTGATGGCCGGGTATACCAGGTGCGCGCTGACCGGGAAGGTGAGGAGGTTGTGTACGAAGCCTCCAATGGCATCGTACTTGCCACCGGCGGATTTGGTGCCAATGTGGAGATGCGGGTCGAACACAATCCCGAGTTTGACGAGGACTACCTGACCACCAACCAGCCCTACATCACAGGCGAGGGCATTACCATGGCCCAAGAGGTCGGAGCTGCCGTGCGGGACATGGAAATGATCCAGGCATTTCCCATGTGTGATCCGGAAACGGGCGATCTCAACTATCCCGTTTCCTACGCCCGTAATCAGGGCGCTATCATTGTCAATCAGGAAGGACAGCGCTATGTGGAAGAGCTAGAACGCCGTGACGTCATTGCCCAAGGTACATTGGAACAGACCGGCGGCATCGGCTATGTCTTTTGGGACACCGACATCGCCGAGGACGAATTGAGTGCGCAGGCCGAGGACCTTATGGACCGTGACCTGCTCCATGAAGCAGACAGCATAGAAGAGGCGGCCGAGTTCTTTGACATCCCCGCCGAAGAACTGGTGCAAACCGTGGCGCAGTACAACGAATATGTGGAGCAAAACGAAGATCCCGATTTTGGCCGGCGCGATATCGATCAAGTCGGCGCTATTGACAGTGCTCCATTTTGGATCGGTGCCTTCGCTCCGTCAGTCCATCATACCATGGGCGGTGTGGTGATTGACAGCGACGCCCGGGTATTGGACGAAAATGACGAAGCAATACCGGGACTCTTTGCAGCCGGAGAAGTGACCGGCGGCATACACGGAACCAACCGTTTGGGCGGCAATGCACTCCTTGATTGCTTTGTCTTCGGATACATTGCCGGACAGAATGCTGCTGAGTAAAACCATAGGCTAGCGGCAGGGGGCTGTCCTGCCGCAGACGATAAACGGAACGTGAAACGGGGAAGCGGCGCCCGCCCGGCGAAGGGCTGGCACTGCTTCTCTTTTTTTGCTCCGCAGGCAAGAGGAGTTCGACGGCAGTGGGAGAAGATCGCGGCATAACTGCAGGTGGTCTGCGGCTGCCGTGCATAAGACGGCAGCGCCGACAACCTGGGAAAGATGACAGGAGGAGATATCTGTGTCGATCATCCGCAGGAGGACAGAGGTAGAAAGGGAACCAGTGGAAGGGTGTCACGACGGTGAAGGGACCATATTTGTCCGGCAGCTGCTCGGTGAGGCCGGCGATTTCGAGTCCGGGATGCGCTTTCTCCACGAAACGACGCTGCCTCCCGGCACCACTATAGGGTCCCATCGCCATGAAGGTAACGAAGAACTGTATTTCTTTATCGAAGGATCGGGCACCATGGTGGTGGATGGCCAGCGCATGCCGATGCAGGCCGGCGACGTCTGTCTCACCAAGAGCGGCAGCACCCATGAACTTATCAATGACAGCGGTGCGGAACTGCGCATCATGGTGGTGGAGGCCGGACACTGACTACCAAGCTGGCGGCGGCCGATGGCCATGGGGACCGCAGCTCGCCCGGTGTTCCTCCGGAAAAGGGAAAGCCGCCAAACCCCGTGGGTAAGGCGGCTTTCTGATCCTGGCATGGAAGTACTGCCCGCTGTTACGCAGGAAGCAGGCCTTTTTCTTCTAGTTCATCCGCCACATCGGCCAGGCCCAATCCTTCCAACGTGGCCCGGGTGGGAGCCCCCGTGTCCGGATCCCAGCCCATTTCTTCATAGAACATGGTCAGGGCCTTCTGCATATCATCCCGGTCCATCTTGATCGTGCCGGGTGTAAAGGGTTCTTTATCCGGATCCATGTCGAAAACCCAGTCCATAATCACGTCGTGTTCATTGCGCATATCCATGGTTCCCATGCCCCGGACAGTCAGGGCACGGTGCAGTGTGAACATCCGCTCACCGTCCAGATCCAGTTCTTCTTCGGTCTTGTGCTCTCCGGTAACCACGGAGAAGAACTTGGCCTCCAAGGCGGTATTGCCCCGGTAATTGCGGGCTTTCAGCGGTGAAACCTGCATGGGCCACATCCAGTTGCACAGCGTCAGTGAATCATGGAGCAGATTGCGGATGATGCTCTGTTTGGCAAACACGGCCTTGCTGCGGTTCATGGCCGTGTAGTTCTGCGGCCCGTCAAGCGCACCGATGCCCCACAGTTCTTCTGCGATTTCCCGCTGCAGGTCTGTGGGCAGGCCGCTGCCGGTGAAGTTCACATGGGTATGGCACTGGGCATCCCGATTGAACATACAATTGATCAGCGCTCCCACTTGGGCCGCGGTTTCATGGGCATGGTGCCTCGGGAAACCCAGCGGTGACCAGACAGCGTAGGGTTCGCTGTGCCAGAAGTCGTCTCCGTAACCCCAGCGGGTGGCTGCCCAGTAGGTGCCGTCTCCGATGTGGGAGATCTCACCCTGTTTGTAGGCAATCCGGTGGTAGATGTCGATCAGGAAAGCAGGATCGCCGGCTTCCATTTTATCCCACGGAATATCGTTGTATTCCTCTTCCGAGAGCACTTCCTTGAAGATGCCATTTTCATAGCCATAGCGGAAAATGCGGCCGATCTGCATGTAGTTACACCAGACACCCAGATCATCGGCTACCTGTGCTCCGAGACTGCGGGTTACCATGGCCGCTTCTCCTTCGACTTCACTTTCATAAAAGCCCTTGATCATGAAGCCGCCGGGACTGAACCAGCCCACGCAGGTGTTGGCCACATTGGCTGAATAGCCGTACTCCTCCAATTTAGGTATATGGAGTTGATTATGGCAGCGGATAGGACAGGACTGGCAGCCGCCCATGCGCACGGTGTGCTTTTCGGCTACGGGTCCGTGGTCAAATACTGCCTTATGACAGCGGAAGCCCACACTGTTTTTGTCTTCCGGATGGCATTCGCCGGTTTCCACCGGCGGATCGGCCGCACCCCAATAAAGTCCGGGCCGTCCCGTCCAGCGGCTGCGGGGGTGGTGGAACTCCGCCCAGGGCTGGGGCGAGTTGGGGACAACATGCTGATTGTTGGATCCGATAACGGCCATGATTTCCGAATCCAGCTGCTTCCACTCTTCCCGGTCTCCGGCCACTAGCACGGAACCGGTGCCTTTGACGCCAATGGCCTTGACATTTTTGGAACCGAATACGCCGCCGTGGCCACCGGCCGAGTGGCTCGTTCCGGTCATAACAACCGACATCGGCACCTGGTTTTCTCCAGCAGGGCCAATGCAGGCCACGTGGGCATCGCGCCCCATGATGCTGTTGACCGCTGCCGTCGCTTCAAAGATACCCTGGCCCCACATGCGGCCGGCGTCTTCTAGTGTTACTCTTTCGTCTTCAATGCGAACCCACACCGGGTCGGGTGCTTTGCCTTCCAGTACGATGACATCCCAACCGGCATACTTCAGTTCGGATGCAAAGTGTCCGCCCATGTGACTGTCGCTGATCAAATGCTTCTCGGTTGTCGGCAGCAGGGAAGTGATGTTGGTCCGGCTGCTGGCGGGAATACCGGTTCCCGAAAACGGCCCGCTGCCGACGATGATCTTATTTTCCGGGTCAAAGGCCTGGACGCCTTCCTTTACTTCATCCCACATGACTTTGTAACCGATGCCCATTCCGCCGATAAAATCTTTGTATTCCATGGTATCTTGGGTCCAGATATCTCCGGTGGTCAAATTGATACGGAGAATCTTGCCCGTCCAACCACCCAATCTCGACATTCTACGTTCCCCCTATCGCGTGTATCCGTATTGGATTGCCTGTTTATTAACCTAGGGCCCGATGGCGCTTCACGGCATTGGCCACATCTCGCCATGGGATGTAGTCCAAGGCCTTCGTGGGGCAGTTGTCTACGCAAGCCGGCTTTCCGTTGCAGAGGAAGCATTTCTGGTCTTTGTTGGTTTCCGGATCGACGGTAATTACTTCCCAGGGACAGTGCTGTGTACAAAGGGTACAGCCGATACACGTTTCCTGGTCCACTACCCGTGCCCGGGTGATGTCGTCGGCACTGATGGCATCTACCGGACAGACTTCAACGCAGGGTACTGGGTGTTCACACTGCATGCACGGCTCGGGAATGATCTTGAAGTTGCCGAACTGGCCATCTCCGTCCTGGAAGTTATACCTGGGACCGTCGAGGCCGTAGTTGTAATTGCGGTTGACCTTGACCCGCGAAATGTAGGGATGGGCTTTGCCGTCGTTAAACGTTGTGCATACCGTTTCACAGCGCTTGCATCCTGTGCATTGGTTGGGGTCGGCGATAATGAGGCCGTCGGCCAACGGCACACCGGCCGCTGCCGGAGAACTGGTGAAATATTTGAGAATTGACATGGAAACCGCTGCCCCGGCCACGCCCTGACAGCCCATCTTGAGGAACTGGCGCCGATTAGTGGAGCGCTCGAATAATCCCTTCTTCTTCTGAGTTTCCTGGGACATCCACACTACCTCCTAAATTCGTTTTCATAGAGATTCAAGTGCTGTCTGCGGCCCCTTAACGCCGCAGCCAAGGTCTCAGTAGTTGTATACGCCGCGGCTGAGGCCATCGCGAAGGGCCGAGACAACCTTGGAACCGCGGGTTGTGGCACCGGTAAAGGCGTCAATGGCGTACCGTTCCAATTCCCACCAGGGAAGTTCATCCTCTGCACTCTCGTCCTCGATAATTTCGCCGGGGTTGTGAAGATCATTGACGTGGTCGCGGATATCCTTGCCAACCAAATAGTCGATCAACTGCTTGTATTGGCCTGCGAGCGTGTGTACATCTTCATCTTCCGACTGCAGGTAATCCACGCCCTGGTGTGCCAGGTGCCGATAGCGAATTGCAGTGACGACATTGTCTTCCAACGTGAATTCCACGTTGACTTGAATTTCGCCGCGGTCGCTGAACATACCGCGGTACACGCCATCCTCGAAGCCCATATTCATGCAGGCAAAGGCGCTTCCCGAGACGGCCGTCAAACCGATCAGCAGCAATGCCAGTATCCACCAATGCTTCCTATTGAACACATCTTCAGCTCCCTTCTGTGTATGCTCCGTTTTGAAACGTCCCATTCCGCTGTTTGTCAGCTTTGTGCGTGCCCCCCTTCTATACCGATGCAGCCTACGCATCGTCAGTCTTTGATGTACTGCTGGTATGATCCCGGAACTCCCGGATAGCTCTGCCCATGGCTTCTCCCATGGCCGGCAGTTTTGATGGCCCAAAGATGACCAAGGCAATGGCCAAAATCAGCATCAGTTCCATGGGTCCCAAACGTCCGAACATACTGTTTCCCCCTTTCTTTTCTTAGACATACAAGCCCTAGGGGTCCGTATTTATCTGCAAGCGATGGCAGCGTGACCTTGGCTGTACCGGCCGGCAGCGGTGACAGACTGCGCCTCCAAAGGCCAACCTTTAGAACGTCTTAGGGGATCTGTTCTTCCTCCACCTCGATCCATTCCATGAGACCGCGGGCATGGTCTTCCGTAAGATACTGCGCCGAATAGAAATATACGGCGCCGTTGGATGCGGTCATGCTCTGAATGTCACTGTATTCTTCCATGTGCCCCATGGATTCCACCAGTTGCACCACCTGCGGGATGGACAGGTGAAACGGTGCCTTTTCAAAGAGGCGGGCATCGGCGGGGCGGGGATAGATTCTGCTCTCGTCGCGGATCGTGCCGGCCACCAAGGCGTGCAGATCCTGATCCGATACGCGCGCCAGCATGCTGGCATAGTTTTGTGAGATATGAAGCGTTGAATAGTAATATACGGTTTTTTTGCCTTTGAGAGCGGTGATGTCCGAGTATTTCTCGTCAGCGCCCAAGCCGGCAAGGACTGCTTCCGCATCCAGGTCCTGGCTGTCTCCGAGTTTTTCCTTCACATCATCGGCCGTGGCTAGTTCCACATTTTGGGACATCTGGCGGATGATCTCTGCGGTCTTCTCACGGGCGGTATCTTCTTGGGGAGCCTGGTTGGCCTCTTCTCGGCCATGGTTGTCGCGATCTTCTCTGCGGGGCCATCTAAACATTGAACTACCTCCTGTACAGGATCCAGTGATCTGCGCCGCGGTGATCGAGCCCGCGATTGTGAACATAGAAACTTACTTACCGATGAAATGATGATTCGCCAAGTACCCTGCGATATCCTTGGCTTTTGGTAGAAAAAAATGATTTTAGTTTGAGTTATCATGAGAGAAATCAATTTAGGCCCGGGTAGGGATAATGCGGCAAAAAAAAAGGGGGGACTGCAGACAGCAAGCACGGCCGAAACGCCATGGTTCCAGCCGTGCCGGAGGGGAGGCTTAAGGTGCCAGCGTTAATGCTCTCAGTTCGACACCGGTGAGCAGATCGGTTTTCGTGAGATGCCAGGTGGCTTCGTGATCTGTGGTATCCATGGTATTGGCGAAATCAATTTCTTGAGGCAGCCACACCGTGATCTTCAGCAGCACCTGCGATTCTTCGGCGTGCTGCGAGAGGCTGTCTACACTTTGAATCAGGTAGCGGAACTCGAAACTGCCATCGGGTTTTTCCTGCAGCGTCCAATCGCCGGGAGTTGTGACCTTGCCCTCCCACTCATAGACAGCGAGCTCGGAGAAATCCCTGGTTGTTTCAAACCTTCTGTGCACCGCGTCGGTGTTCAGGGCCGGCACAGATAAAGCCAAGCTGTCGAAAAAGATATCCATCTCTGCCCCCACGAAGCTGCGATCTACTTCCAAGCGCGTGGTTACGTAGCCTTCTTCGCTGCCGGCGGTGAGGTCGATGTGCTGTTCAATATACAGACAGCCGGAAAACAGAAAAACAACGGCCAGTAGCGGCAAGAAACACCGTAACACCTTCATTGATTGCCCCCCCTATCCTTTTTTGACCAGCTGTGGCCGAGGTTGGCTCCTCAACGGCTAAGCACGGTTTGCAAAACAGCTTGCTTGCCGCTGAAGGCTACACGAACTGGTGTATGAGGTCTTTCTGCGCCGTCATGCCGTAATCCTCTATCCGGAGGCGTTGACAGTTGACTGTAAGAAGCCTGTTCTCGTTTCCCAGGCGGAAGGAACCGTCGGGAAGGGATGGAAGTCTTTGGGCCAGGCCGGACGCAGACTCCGAGATCCTAACCCGCCACAATGGCCGTTCTTTGTGTTGGACGAAACGGGACAGCCGAAAAGGACTGCATCTAGAAGGTGTAATCGCGTTTGGGCAGAAGATATTGCAGGATGATGGCTTTAAAAGTCCCTTGTCGGGAACAGATGTCCATGGGAGCTGTACAGGATCGACCGCGATCCGTCCATCTCTGTTGTGGCTCGGATAGCCGGAACGGTTCATGGTTCTCAGATAGCCGTGTGCAGCGCCATGGGCGGGCAGGAATGCTGTGATACAGGGGTTCGCTGTGCCACGGACTGCAGGAACGATGCAGGGCAGGTGCGATGCATTATGTACCAAACATAGGGTGAATCAATGTAGGGGGTTGCAGGACATGAGTCTCATGATTGTTGACGTCGACGACCAGATCCGCCATTGGTCGCAGGTGATCTTTGATCGCCAGATGGAGAGGCAGCCGCAACTGCAGTATGCCTATGATACCCGTAGAAAACGACGCATGATGGAAGATATACAGTACAATCTGGAACTTCTGCGGACTGCGGTCCAATTGGATGATCCCCGGATTTTTGAAGACCACGCCCAATGGATCGCCGATCTGCTTATCCACAGGATGCAGGATCTGGGTGAGGATGCGGTTCGAGGGCAGTTGGTCATGCATTACGAGATCATGCAGGAAGCGGCCGTCGAGTTCTTGGAAGCCGACGAGGCGGGAATGGCCCGCAAAGTGCTGGATCGAGCTGTGCAGATCACAAAGGCTGGGAATTCTGCCATGGCGGAGGAGTCCCAGCGGCATGCAGTGCCCCAAGCCGAACTGAAAGAACAGTATCTAGAGAAGCTCTTGGCTTCGGATCACCGCGGGGCCGCAAAACTGATAGAAAACGCGCTAGACGGCGGGACACCATTATCGGATATCTATATGCATGTATTCGCCGCCGCTATGGCAGACGTCGGCTGGCTGTGGCAGCGCGGCCAGATTACGGTAGACAAGGAGCATTACTGTACCGCAGCTACCCAGAATATCATGGCACAGCTGTATCCGAGGATCTTTGCGTTACCGAGGGTGGGGCGCACGATTCTTGCCTGCACGGTGGGCAATGAACTGCACGAAATGGGTATCCGGATGCTCTGCGATGTGTTTGAGGTATACGGCTGGGACAGCATCTATCTTGGGGCATCGCTGCCCCCAGACGCTATAACTGCCAGTGTCTCGGAACACTGTCCGGATTTGGTGGCCCTATCTGTGACGATGCCCCATTATTTGCCCCTCGGCCGGGACGTGCTCAAGGCTTTGCAGACGGACTGCGACCTATCCCGGACGAAGGTGGCGGTAGGCGGCCGCGCCTTTCAGCTGGCGCCCGAGCTCCCGCAGCAGTGGGGTGCCGACGTGACCGCAGACAATGCAGTGGATCTTGTCCGGTGGGCTGATAAGGTCTTTGGAATTTCCAGGCCAGGCAGAGAATGAAACTTCTGCTCATTGGGTCTCACGATGTCAGGAAGGGTGGTGATTTGGATGTATCTGTCGGCGATTGTGGACCTGGATGCCCGGATCAAACGGTTGAACTGGTCAGAACCGCAGGGAATGGCGGCGGAAGGGCAGTCGATGTTGGATCTGTTCGCTTCCCCGGCGCACGCGGCCGTACTGGAACTGATTCGCAGCGCCGCTTCGTGCGATGAGACGGTGTCTCTGACGGCCGACGGGAGCGGATCCCTGGCATGCCAGGTTATATCCGTTCATGCTTTTGCTATGCACGATGAAGTGGTTGTTATGGCTTGGGGAGACAACAAGGAAGCAGTACACAGCCACACCCGTATGTACAATGACCTCGTCAATACGGTGCGACGCCAGTTCAAGGAAGTGGCCGGTGTCCAGCAATCGTCTGTGGAATCCCATTTTGAAGAAATTCAACGTCTCAACAGCCAGCTGACCAATACCAGGCGCCAGCTGGAAAAGGCCAATGCGCAGCTTCAGGCTCTCAACCGCGATCTGGAGAGCAGTTTGAAGAAAGATGCCCTGACGGGGCTTTTGGGACAGTACCAGTTCTTTGGCGAGATGGAGCAGAAAATGAGGGAGCACCCCGATGGGCATGCCGTGTTTTTCTTTATCGATCTAGACAATTTCAAACGGATCAATGACTATTTCGGTCACGCCGCTGGCGACGCGGTGTTGGTTCAGTTTGCCCAGCGCCTGCAGAAACTGCCATGGGACAATGTGCTGCGCATTCGTATGTCCGGTGACGAGTTCGGTCTCTTCCTATACGGTCTAGGGCCAGTGGATGAGGGATATCTGCAGTCGCTCTACTACGATTTGGAGGGCAGCGTCCTGCGGGATCCCGCCGTGTTGGAGACGGTGGAAATACCGATTAGCGCCAGTATAGGGGCGGCAGTATTAGGCCGCCATACAGATGATTTAGCGGAGCTGATCCGCTGTGCGGACATCGCCATGTATCAGGCCAAGCATACAGAGAGCAGCCGCCGTTTCTGTGTGTATGATCCAGAGCAAGCTCACAGCACGGCCGTTTCTCCTGGCTTAGCTGCAGCATTGGACGAAGTTCTCAATGAACGGCGCATATTCCACGAAATCCAGCCGCATTTCGATGCCCAAGACGGTTCTGTGCGCAGCTATTCCATGTATATGCGCTCGTCCCATCCCCGGTTTGATGGCCCAGGGACGTTGTTGGAAACCGCGGCCGTTTTGGGGAAAACCTATGCGTTGGAACGAATCAGCTTAGAAGTACTGCTAGAGCGAGCAGCGCAGCTCGGCGAATGGCTGCAGAACAAGCCCTTGTTCATTTCGCAAGGTCCGTATCCTGGGTTCCATGCCAAGGCGGTCCAAGACCTCCGGGGTCATCTGGGCAGGTCGGATCTCGTGGTGGAAATTCCAGCCCAGGCGGCGATGGATCGCAAAGACGAAACGTTGATTCATACCCCGTCTTCCGCAACCAGCTGCAGAACGGCGATTAAGCATTTCGGCAGCGGCCGGGGCAGCGAACTGCGGCTGCTGGCTCTGGCTCCGGATTTTGTGAAGGTGTCCATGCGGGACCTCCCAAGGCCATTGGAGAGTGCCGGCCGCAAGTATCTGCAGTTGCTGACGGCCCATGCCGGTATTCATGAGGAAATTACTCTAATAGCAGAAGACATCGAGACGGAAGCGGAGATGCAGCTGGCCGTGGACTGCGGAGTGGACCGGCTGCAGGGACACTATCTGGCCCGGCCGCGTGATTTGCGCTCTGCGGAGAACTCAATGCACCGCAGCTTAGACAGCCACTGACCCGTTCCGGCCTGGGATTCCGTAGGCAAGCCGATCAGCGGTAAATATCCGTTCTTCCGTGTCCGAGAACAACTTGTTGGGTTTGGCATTGCCGGTGAACAGGCACGGCCAGCAAACAACGGGACATTGCAATTCCACGCAGGCCGTCTGCCTTGCCCTACAACTGGATCCTTCTCATTAACTGTGCATTGATGGCCACGATCACTGTACTGGCCGACATTAAGACAGCACCAACAGCTGGTGAGAGTAGAATACCCCAGCCGGCCAAGACTCCTGCGGCCAAAGGTATGGCAAGAACGTTGTAACCGGCGGCCCACCATAGGTTCTGGACCATTTTCCCATACGTGGCGCTGGACAGGGCGACGATGCGGGGAATATCCCGCGGGTCTGACCGCACCAATACAATATGCCCGGCTTCCACGGCCACATCGGTTCCTGCTCCGATGGCAATGCCGATGTCAGCCGTGGCCAGAGCAGGGGCATCATTGACTCCGTCTCCCACCATGGCTATCTTTTTGCCGCCGGCCTGCAGCTCCTCTACCTTGGACGCCTTATCTTCCGGAAGCACTTCGGCAAATACTGTATCGATTCCGATTTCGCCCGCTACGGCATCGGCCACAGCCTGTGCATCACCGGTCAGCATGGCCACGGTGATCCCCTGCCCGTGAAGGGCTTGAACGGCTTCGCGGCTCTCTGGGCGGATGGCATCGGCCACAGCGAATACTGCCATTACATGGCCGTCCCGAAGCAAGTATATTGCGGCCTGGCCCCGTTGCGCGGCATCATCTGCTGTCTGGGCCAGAGCCGCAGGTACTTCGGCATTCTCCGCCTGCAGCAGTGCCGGACCGCCCATATGGTATTCACTACCTTCTACCGTGGCGGCTACGCCTTTGCCCGTGATAGCCCTAAACCCCTCTGAAGCAGGGATTTCAAGCTTGCGCTGTTCTGCCGTGGTCACAATGCCTCGGGCAATGGGATGTTCCGATTCCGATTCGACGCCTGCGGCTGTGCGGAGTGCTTCTTCCTCGGAGACATCGTCTATGGAAGCCATGTCAACAACTCGAAATTCTCCGATGGTTAAGGTTCCGGTTTTATCGAAAACAACGGTATCGAGACGGCGCGCTTCTTCGAGGCCGCGCCGGTCCCGGACCAGGAGACCATTTGTGGCACCCAAGGTTGTGGATATGGCTACCACCAGAGGCACGGCCAAACCCAGCGCATGGGGACAGGCAATGACCAGGACGGTTACGACTCTGACAATGGTGAAATCGATGGGGGCACCGACGAACTGCCAAACAACAAGGGTGATCAGACCGGAAGCGATGGCGACCCCGGTCAGAAGTTGGGCCGCGCGATCGGCCAGATGCTGCGCCCTGGATTTGGACCTCTGCGCCTCGGCTACCAGTCTCATAATTCCTGAGAGCTTCGTTTCATCGCCGGTACCGGTAACCTCGACCCGGAGAGAGCCAGCGCCATTGATGGTGCCGGCAATGACCTCATCTCCTGCTGTCTTTTTCACCGGCCTTGATTCGCCGGTGATCATGGATTCGTTTAGGTCACTTTCGCCTTGCTGCACCATTCCATCCACAGGAATGTTTTCACCCGGGCGTACCAGCACCAGATCTCCCTTGGCCAGCTGGCTGACATCCACTTCTTCTTCGTCGCCTTGATCGGTGATGCGAGTGGCGGTATCCGGCAGAAGTTTGGCCAATTCTTGCAGGGCACCCTGTGCCTGCACAATCGAGCGCATTTCCAGCCAGTGGCCCAAAAGCATGATGGTGATCAGGGTGGCCAGTTCCCACCAAAGCGCCGCTGCGTCGATAAACCGAAGTTCCACAATCCACGAGAACAGAAAGGCCACAGTGATAGCCAGGGAAATCAGGGTCATCATCCCGGGCAGGCGGTCCGTGAGCTCTCGCCATGCACCCTGGATGAATACCCATCCGCCATAGAAAAAGATGATAGTGCCAAGGACCGCCGGAATCCAGGCGGATCCAAAGAATTCCGGCGCCTGGTATCCGAAGAGCGTTTGGATGTGCTCAGACCAGAAGACCACGGGAAGGCTCAGCAGCAGGGAAATCCAGAACTTGCCGCGGAACATTCCGGGGCTGTGCCCGGCGTGTTTGTCGTGGCCATTGTGGCTGTGATCGCTCTCTTTCGGGCTTTCCCCGTGATGGTGGTGATGATCGTGATGGTTCATGGCCATTCTCCTTTATTGGCAGGTATGGATCAGACTTCTGCGAAGGCACCGAGAGTCCTTTCGGACTATGGCAGTGTTCACCAGAGGCCGGCTTGCCCTGCGGCTGGCTTCGGTTCTGTGTTAGAATAGGGGCAGTACGGACTGGAAGGAGGTGCTGCGATGCCCGTCATCCATGTTGACGGGGTGGGGGGAACCCTCTCCAAGGAGCAGAAACGCAGGCTCTGCCGGGAGCTGACCGAAAAGGCCAGCCAAATAACGGACATTCCTGCGGAGGCGTTCATGGTTTTGATCCGTGAAATGGACTATGACAGTATCGGGGGAGGCAAGGGTCTTCTTTCCGATACCCTGGGCAAGGGTGAGTGATTGTCGTGACAGGCCGGTGTCAGCCGGTGCTGTACGCCGGATATCACCGGCTGTAAGATCGGTATGCAAAATAAGATCGGTATGCAAAAGAAGAAACACGGCCCCGGATGCTTTGGTTCCGGGGCCATTCATATGGACAGCCGGTCCGAGAACCGAATGGCAGCCTTGACCGGATCTGCTAGGGTGGGGGAATGCAGCGGCGCAGAAGCCCGAGTACTCCCGTTATATCGTCGAAACACACACAAGACAGCGGTAAGTTTTCCTGTTGCGGCGGTACCGTCCCATAGGCGGATGAATGCGTTCCTGCCTCTCTTGTGGCCGGTGGCTGTCTGCAGGGCCTTGCCATATAATGAAGGGGGAAGTACCGGAATTCGTCGTTGGCATCGCGCCCTGGTACGAAAAGGAAATGGCAATCGACTGGACAGTGGAAGCTCTCTTTCGTCGCAGCTATGGGAGCTGTGTTTACCGGCGCGGTGCGGGCGGAGAACGGCCCCCGAAATCATGAGAGGGAGTGGGATCAATGAAGAAGTTTTTGGGTTTAGGTGCATTGATGTTGGCGGTGTTTCTTGTGATGGCCGCGGCCGGGACGGCGGCGGACTCACCCTTGTTGGTTGACACGGAAGAAACCCTGCCGCCCGATGTGCAGCCCGTAGTTTTCCTGGAAGGATCCGACTATGACATTGGTTACCAATACGGTTATTTCGGCGCCAACTATGTGGAATCGTTTTCCAACCATGTTTGGACGGAGATGTACCAGGCAGGGCATACCAAGGAGGAAGTGCACGAAATCTTGAATGGCTTCCACTACCACATGGAAGAGACATTCCCGGAAGTGGTGGAGTCCTTCAAAGGTATGCTCGATGGTGCAAGGGATGCCGGCTACGATCTCACATACTACGATGTCATCCTTTCCAGTCACCAGTGGGATGTCATGGCCAGTTACGATGCGGAGTATCCGCCTGCCGATCCCGATGAAGCATTGGACGGCAAAGGCTGCAGTACATTCACCGCGTGGGGCAGCAGTACCGATGACGGCCGTATTGTTGCTGGAAACTCGGCGGACGGCGAGTTCGGCCCCCAGGTTACTATGGTCATATTTCCAGAGACAGGATACGATATGGTATCCACCGCTGAATTCGGCGTCTGGGCGTGGAACTTCACCGTCAACAGCCAAGGCCTCTATCAGGCAATTAACTGGACACCGGCCGAGCGTCCGGAAGACATGGACTATGGTTTGGCCAGTACCCTTGTTATCTACCGCAACGGCCGCTTTGCCGCGACTACAGAAGAAGCCGGGGACATGCTGGGTGAAACACCTTTGACCATTGGAGAGAACTACCTGTTTCTTGACCGAGAGCACGATGCCAAAGTGTTCGAGACCAGTGCAGCCGTGTTTGCGTCCCGCCAACCCGGCGATATGGGTGAAGAGGACATGCTTATCAGTTCCAACAACCGCTTTATTGAAGAGGCCCAGGCAGCCGGCGCCGGTTATGGTGTGGATCGGCATGATCAGCTCTTTGATCTCGGAACACTAGCTGCAGGCTCTATTGACGAGGGATACGTGGAGTTGATGTTTGGACTGCCACCTGTGGCTCGTCCAGGGAACCGGGCTGTTCACTTGGCCACCATTACTGATGACGGGATTTCCGTGCGCATTGCAACCGGCGCCGCCAGTACGGCGGGGGCTTGGAGTTCCGGTCCCATACGTCCGACCTATTCATTCTACCAGCTGGATCTGGAAGAATCACCGGAAGCCGTGACGCAGTCGGTCAAAGGCGCTGCCCAGGAGCGGATGGCTTTGGCCAACGAACTGTACCACACAACCGATGGTATTGACCGCACCTTGCTCGAAGAGGCGCGGGAAGAGTACTACCGGGGCATCATGTATGAGGACCGTGCTTATGTCAGCGAAGAAAACAATCAAAGGCTGTTAAACCTGAGCCGGGCAGCGACTGCCTACACCAAGTCGCAGGCTTTCTCGAACCAGGTAATCAACTCCGTGGAGTACACGGACAATCCCTGGCTGTATTTGTACCAGAATCGTTAAGCGACGGAGGTGAATCTGTTCTACCTTTGACGGACGACATCGAACTGCCTCGAAGGGGCCTTCTCTCGGGAAGGCCCCTTCCGCACTGGATCTGTTCGGCCAGACGGCGCTGCGGGGGGATACCGCTGGTCCCCACGCCTGTACAAATACGGCATAATGGTTTATGATCAAGGCAAAGAAACTGTTTTGGAGGAGTGGATACAAGTGGCGAAAACCGCGGTGGAAATGGAATCCCAGATCCGAGATATATCACTGGCACCGCAGGGCAAACGGAAACTGGAGTGGGTCAAGGCACACATGCCGCTGCTGAACAACATGGAAGAGCGATTCCGGGAAGAGCAGCCCTTTAGGGGCATGCGGGTCGCTATCTGCCTGCACTTAGAAGCAAAGACCGGCTATCTGGCCCAAGTCATTCAAGCCGGCGGAGCCGAAGTGGCGGTTTGCGGCAGCAACCCGCTGTCAACGCAGGATGATGTGGTCGCTGCGCTGGTGGATTCGGGGATTACCGCTTACGCTTGGCACAATACCACGGAAGAGGAATACAAGATGCTGATCGACAAAACACTGGATTTTAACCCCCATGCCATCATTGATGATGGTGCCGATCTGGTCAGCATCCTCCACAGCCAACGGCCCCAGCAGGCCCGGGATGTAATCGGCGGCTGCGAAGAAACTACCACGGGGATCCATAGGCTTAAAGCCCTGGCCGCAGAGGGATCGCTTCGGTTTCCCATGATGGCCGTGAACGATGCCTACTGCAAATATCTTTTCGACAACCGTTACGGCACAGGGCAGTCCGTGTGGGACGGCATTAATCGAACCACCAATCTGGTCGTTGCCGGCAAAACGGTTGTGGTGGTGGGTTACGGCTGGTGCGGCAAAGGTGTGGCCATGCGGGCCAAGGGCCAAGGGGCTAAGGTAATCGTGACGGAGATCGATCCGATCAAAGCCATTGAAGCGTACATGGACGGGTTTCAGGTAATGGCTATGCAGGAAGCAGCTGCACAGGGCGATGTCTTCGTTACGGTCACCGGGAACAAGGACGTAATCGCCGATCGCCACTTTGACGCTATGAAAGACGGTGCGGTGATGTGCAATGCCGGACACTTCGATATCGAAATATCCAAACCGGATCTGGAAGAACGGGCTGCCAGCGTAAGAGAAGTCCGCACCAATATCGATGAGTACAGCATGGAAGATGGACGGCGGCTGTACTTGCTGGCCGGGGGACGGCTGGTCAATCTTGCGGCGGGAGACGGCCATCCGGCTGAAGTGATGGATCTGACCTTTGCGCTGCAGGCCATGTCACTGCAGTATGTTGTGGAAAATGCCAAGAAACTAAAGCCTGAGGTGCATCCTGTCCCGGAACACTTGGATCGGTATGCGGCGAATCTCCGGCTGCAGACCATGGGGATCGAAATTGATACCTTGACCCGGGAGCAGGAGGAGTACCTCAAGAGCTGGATGCTCTAAACACAAGGCGCTTGACGAAGGTGTTTCTCTTGATGGTTCCGGCCTGGTACCGGCAGCGCCGCGCCCGGGGTGATCACCGTGCAGAGGGCCGGGCCGCTCTGGCCCTCTTTGCGGCGGCCCCATCGGCCCAACGGCTTTCTGCCCGGCGGGCCTCATTTTTTGCTTGGGGAGCGATGTGACCATGCGAACCTTGATTGATGACGCTGTGATCTTGACCATGGATGACAAAGAGCCGATCGTCAACCGCGGGTACATAGATATTGAAGATACCGTTATCCGCGCCGTGGGCAGCAGCCCGATGAGACCGCGGGATCGGGCGGTGTATGACCGCATCGTCGACGGTACCGGCCGCATGGCATTGCCGGGCTTAGTCAACGCGCACACCCATGTGGGCATGATGCCCTTCCGCAACTACGCCAGTGATCTGCCGCTGGAAACATGGCTGTTTGAAAAGCTGTTTCCCATGGAAGATAAGCTGAGGGAGGAAGATATCTACTGGACTGCCAGGCTCGGCATTGCCGAAATGCTGCGCAGTGGTACGACCACCTTTGCCGATATGTACATGTTCTCCGATGTCCTTGGCGATGCCGTGGCCGAGACAGGCATTCGCGCCGATCTTGCCCGCGGCCTGCAGTGCTTTGACGACGAATTTGATATCGACACTGATACCCGCATGCAGGAGGCTAGAGCGCTGTACCGGCAGTATCACGGCGCTGCGGAGGGCCGCATCACCGTCCGCTTCGGGCCCCATGCGGTCTATACATGCACGCCCCGATATCTGCAGGAAGTGGCTGCGGCCGCCTCCGACCTGGGCACCGGCATTCACATGCATCTGGCCGAGACGTCCAAGGAACACCGCGATTGTGTCGAGACTTACGGCAAGACACCCACGCAGCATTTGGCCGAGCTGGGAGTGCTGGACGTGCCGGTGATGGCAGCCCATGGCGTACACCTATCCGCAGAGGATCGTTCCCTGCTGCAAGAACACCAGGTGTCGGTGGTTCATAATCCGGGCAGCAACCTGAAGCTGGGAAGCGGAGTGGCCGATGTTCCCGCCCTCCAGCGGGCGGGGATCAATGTCTGCCTGGGTACGGACAGCGTTTCCAGCAACAATAATCTCGATATGATTCGCGAGCTGTACTTGGCGGCGGTGCTCAGCAAAGGGGCCTTTGAGGACAGTATCGGCGTCAAAGCCCATGAGGCACTGAAGATGGCAACCTTGTACGGAGGGCGCGCCTTAGGCTTGGACAGCATTGGTGCGCTGCGGGCCGGCATGAAAGCCGATCTCATTCTGCTGGACATTGACCAGCCCCATTACTATCCCCTGCACGATCCGGCCGCTGCCGTGGTTTATTGCGGGGGAGGCAGCGATGTGCATACGGTCATGGTTGATGGTAGGATTCTCTATGAAGCCGGCGAATTTTTGACATTGGACATAGAAAAGGCCAAAGCAGAAACCCGGCGTATCAGTGAAGACCTTTTTCGCCGATAATCCCGGGCACAATCTTGTGCCCTTGGTGTCCGAGGGCAGACGGCTCGGCAGGGGCGGAGTTTCTGCCCGCCGGCATGCTAGGGGCCGTCTCTGCCATGTACAAGAGAACGAACACCTGCGGCCGCAGCGATGCCACAGAGAGGAGGGGACCCGTGAGTCCGCAACATTGCACCCTCTTGAGTAAGGTGCTCAGCCATTACCCGCTCCCCCAGGGGATCGACGACTACATTGTCCTGAAGGATGGCCATATCAATGACACCTACCGTGTCCTGGCCTCTGATAGCAGCGGTGACCGCGAAGATTTGGTGGTACAACGCATCAACCGTTATGTGTTCAAGGACCCCGCTAAGGTCATGCACAATATCCGCGAAGTTACAGACCATGTCCGCGGCAAGGGAGACACCGGTGACTGCAGCATTGTTTCTTTCTTGGACAATGTCCAGGGGGACAACTACACCGTGGTTGATGGTGAGTATTGGAGAGTCTGCCGCTTTATACCGAATTCCATAGCACACAACACCGTCGAAGATCTGCAGGTGCTCCGAAGTGCGGGATATGCCTTTGGGCGCTTTCAGGCGGTGTTATCCGATCTACCCATGGACCGTCTCCATGTAACGATTCCCGACTTTCACAACACCAAGAAGCGCCTGGACGACTTTTTTCAATCTGTGGCAGGCGATGCCGCCGGCCGGGTAAACGATGTCCGTCGGGAAATTTCCTTTTTTGAGGAGCACCGCAATCTGGCAAGCCGTTTGACAGAGATGCAGGAGGCAGGAACGATACCACTTCGGGTGGTCCACAATGATACAAAATACAACAATATCCTGATGGATAGGGACAGCGGCGAACCTCTTTGCGTAATCGATCTCGATACGGTCATGCCCGGCCTCCCGGCCCATGACTTCGGTGATGCCATCCGTTTCGCCGGCAATACCGCGGCCGAAGACGAACCAGATCTGGACAAAGTGTCTTTGGATTTGGATCACTATCGGGCGTTTGCCGGCGGCTATCTCGGTGTCTGTCGGGACATTCTCACCGAGACCGAACTCGATTCCATGGCTCTTGGTGCAGTCACGATTACCATTGAACAGGCGGCCCGCTTTCTGGCCGATTACCTCAATGGCGACGTGTATTACAAGATTCACCGCCATGGCCAAAATCTCGATCGAGCCCGCTGCCAGATTGCCCTGGCCAAGGATATGCTCCACCATTACGATACCATGCGCAGGATTGTGGATCAGAGTGCGGGCGGTGAGGCGTTGTGAGATCGCAACATACCGCCGGGCGGACTGGATGGGCCCGGTAAGAATGAATTGACAGAACCACAAGAAGTGTTTTGGATACCCGTCGATATGAAGGAGCGGCAGTTTCTAAGGAGCTGAAAGGCGGCCTCGCATGCGAGGCCGCCTTTGAAACTGTCGATTGGGGGCTCAGGTTAAGTGGTCACGGGAAAACACCATACGGTAATAGCGACGGCTCCGCCGAGGCCACAGATGTCAAGGCCTGTTGCCTCGGTTAATCGACTGCGTGTGTAGATGCGGAGGAGACCTGCAGCCGCTCTCGAATGAGCCGGTATACGTGGAAATCCCATAGCTAAATGTGCGGTCGGGCTAGTCCTTCGTCAAACCTTTGTTCAGCATCTACCCTGCTTAACCTAGTCCGGTGTGCCTGTGCAAAAGAGGTCGTCGCAGCGCCAATCATTCTTTTAGGTCTTGCATTATCTGTTTGTATTCCGCACGGTCAATCTCACCTTTGGCGTAGCGCTCCTTAACTCTTTCTTCTGCACTCTGTTGCTCAGAAGGAATATTTGGAGAACGATCCTGACGCTGTTTTGTGCTATTCAAAGCCAATACAACCACGAGTGCAACGGCTGCAATAATGATAAGCCAGAAGAAAAACATCATAACCCATCCACCTCCATATCCCCAGTCCCACATATGCATATTTTTGCATCCTTTCTCTTGATTATCTTGACCAGCGAAATGACCGACGGGATTGCCGGTGCGGCGTTGGGAGGAGAAATGCGGTTTCTGATGAGAGGGCTACCGAGAAGAGGTTTCTCGAAAGATCATTCCTGGAAAGAAAATTAGTAACTAGATAAGCAATCCTAATAACAATATATCATTGGGTCACCTGGGTGTCAAATCATGGGAAAGAGAAGAGCCATTGTCCCATGCCCCATGTGTGTACCCCATCTCTTAGTTCTTGGGGCACACAGGTATGGCTATATCTTTGAACCTTTGGCATCAAGTGAGGCTATGGGATGCGGGCGCCGCTGCGAAAGCCTTTGCTGGATGCTGGTATACCTGCAGATAAACCCCGGAAGGCACCGGGTAATGACTCAACAGGCAGTGGGTGCCGGGCGACAAATAGACTGCTGGGGCACCTTGTTGGTCCCAGTACCGGGTTGGCGACTAACGATCCCATGGCAATGGAAGCACTCCAGTGCATTGCGCTGCCCAGAAGGTGTGGCTATGGTTGGCTGTGAGGACATTTCCGTAGCCGGATCTCACGGCAGCAAACTGGTGCCCAGCCGATGTGGGAAATGGAGGCCATGTTACTGTGGTTCCTTCTTTTGTCATTGGCGAGACGTATGGCGGCATGGAGTCAATTTGGCGCCAATCGAGCCATTTGGTCTGGTCCAGTCCATGAGGTAGACGGTGGAGTCTAGTCTTGTCTTTTCCTTGACGAAAAGCACGCTGCCCGAATGTGCTCTGCGAACCAATGGTCTACCTTGGTACAGTCAAGGACTATCCTCGCATCGCCATACCATAGTCAGT
>PUOC01000038.1 GCA_003551965.1 Clostridiales bacterium
CTTCCACGATATCGCCAATTAATCCGTTGTACCGGGATACTTCCCGGTAGATGGCGAACAGATAATTGACCCCGGCGAAGACCAGGGGAATATCATGGTTCTCCACGGTTTTGCAGAGGACTCTGTCTACGGCACGGAAATAGCGGCGGAGGTTTTCACGTTGTTCATAGTTTTCGTCGCCGTGCCCGTAGGAAACAGCTGCACGGTATCCGCTGGCCCCAGCCGGAGGCGCTTCGGTGTGGAAGTGCACTTGTTTCTCTGGATCGTCGTATTTGAGCACTTCATCGATGTTTTCCGGGGCATCGGGAAGCTCCACACGGTTGAAGCTGTGCGGTGTGCACAGCAGCAGCCGAACATGCTGCTGGCTTAAGGCTAGAACATAGAACTGGTCCGTGGTGCTCAAAAGGCGCAACAGGGGCTTCATATAGAACCGCTGGCCGACAGAGGCCATTTCTTGAACGTGGATGGGAAGACGGAAATGGCGGAAGACACCCGGGGCGAGCAGTATAGCCAATCCGCTCTGTTGGTGCTTCCAAAACAGAGTATCATTGACGAGCTCTCTAGCGGGTTTGAGAAAGCTTTGGATCTGTTTTGCTGACCAGCCAAGTCCTTGGAGCTTTCGTTCTGACTCCAGAAGCAGGTTTTTGAGGCGAATGCTTCCCTGTATCGCCTCCGGACCCACTTCCTCCGTCGGCACATAAATGGATAGGCACGGGCCGTCGTTCTGGGTTGTCAAAAGGGCATTGAGAGTATCTCTATCGAGTGTTTCCATGTACCTAGATCCCTCCTTGTACATATATTCTGGAATCGGAGCCATTATCCTACCGCTTGGTCTGCGAACCTGCAAATCCTAACATACAGAATTTAGAGGAAAATCCATGCGGCCGCAGAAGGTATATGCAGAGCCAACACCCTGTTAGAGATAGCTTCGGCCGCCAAGCGCGCCGAAGAAGACGTCTCTGCCAACAATCCTTGCGTTGTGCAACGATAGGTTGGATTGATCTGGACACTTCTACGGCTAGAATCCACGGCAGAGGATCGATGCAGATGCGGCAATATGCAACGGGCAGCCCGGAACTGATGAAGGCCATGAATAAGCGTTTGATTCTGAATACCATTCGCCAGAACGGGCCGGTGAGCCGCGTCGACATTGCAAAGGAAACCGGATTGCACCCCAGCACGGTGACCCGTATCGTGACGTCCCTTCGGGCCGAGGGCGTTGTGCGTGAAGAAGGCAGGGGCCAGAACCATATTGGCCGCAAGCCTATCTACCTGGATCTAGTGCCCGATGCTCTGCACTTCGGCGGCATTGCCTTGGAAGCGAACGGGATTTCTGCTGTGGTGGCCAATTTGCAAGCCGACATAAAAATGCGCGCCCATTGGACTCTCCAGGGCAAGAGCAAAGAAGCCATCGTTGATCAAATGTACAGAGCTGTGGACTGGCTGCTCGACGAGGCCCAGCAGCGCTACGTTCGTCTGACATCGGTGGGAATTGCCGTTCACGGCATCGCCGACAGCGCTCGGGGTGTGATGCGGTTTCCACCGGCATTCGGCTGGAAAGACCTTCCCTTGGCGGATATATTGGCGCAGCGCTATTCCATCCCGGTCCGGGTCGGCAATAACTCCACGGCCCTGACATTGGGAGAGCATTGGTTTGGGCGCGGACGCCGGGTAGAAAACATGGTGGCCGTCAAGATAGGCCATGGGATTGGCTCCGGGATTATGCTAAACGGCACTCTCCTGCATGGCAATGATTTCAGTGCCGGCGAAATCGGCCATACGACCGTGGCGTTTGACGGACCTCTGTGTCACTGCGGCAACTACGGCTGCCTGGAAAGTGTAGCTTCGGTGCCGGCGATTCTAAACCAGGCTCGAGTGCGTTTAAAGCAGGGGTCCGCGTCCACGCTGATGGATATGGTCGACGGCGATCCCGACGCCCTTTCACTGGGGCATATCAACCAAGCGGCCCTGGCCGGCGATGCCATGACGCAGCAGGTCTTAGAGGAAGCCGCTGTCTACATTGGCGTTGCCGTGGCGAATTGCATCAACCTGTTGAACCCGTCGCTGGTGCTGTTAGGCGGCGACATCTACGATACACTGCCCTTTCTGCTCCCGACGATAAAGGCGGTGGCCGCTTCTCGGACATTGGAAATTCCCAGAAAGCGTGTAACCATAGAGGATGTGGCATTGCGTCATGACGCTGTGGCCATCGGAGCCGTGGTCTTCGTCCTGCAGGACATATTCCGCGTCCCCTCTGCCCAAAATGTGTCCGTTTAGAAACCTGTTGACAAAGGGAGCCTCTGGATCGGCAGGCCGGAAACCGGAGCCTTCTTCCGACGGGACCGAAGTTCTTTGTGCCTTATTGTTTGCAGTCTGCAACCAAAACGCTGTCGAAGATCATCAAAGGAGAGTGAAACTGTGCAGATTACGAAAGTGGATCAACTGCGGGATGTTGTGCAACGCCAGGTAAGGGATGTGGAAATTACCGATGTCCACACCCATTTGTATGCGGAGAACTTTGGAGATCTGCTGCTCTGGGGCGTCGATGAACTGCTGACCTATCATTATTTGATAGCAGAGTTCTTTCGCTACTCCGATATGGAGTACGAGGCCTTTTTTCAGCTGACAAAGAAAGAACAGGCGGACAGGATCTGGCAGGCCTTGTTTGTGGAGCGTTCTCCGGTAAGCGAAGCCCAGCGCGGCGTGCTGACCGTCTTCAAAGAACTGGGGCTCGATGTATCGTCCCGGGATCTCAATGCCTATCGAGAGTACGTTGGGAGTTTTTCCACGGCCGAGTATATTGACAGAGTGCTGGAAGTATCCCGCGTCAAGGAAGTGGTCATGACCAATGATCCCTTTGACGATCAGGAGCGCCAGATCTGGGAAACGGCCGGCAATAAGGACAGTCGCTTTAAGGGCGTGCTGCGGGTGGATCCGCTGCTCAACAGCTACCCCGAGGCCTGCGGAACCCTGCAAGCCTGGGGCTATGAGGTGACGCCCGACCTCGATACGCATTCTGTTAGGGAAATTCGGCGCTTTCTGACAGAATGGGCCCAAAGAATGGATGCCCTCTATCTAGCGGTCTCGCTTCCGCCCACCTTTGTGGTACCGGAGCACTCAATGCGCTCACGTATCGTCGAGGAGTGCGTCCTGCCTGTGTGCCGGGAACTGAACATACCCTTTGCCATGATGATTGGCGTGAAGAAGCGGGTCAATTATAAGCTGGAACTGGCCGGTGACTCCGTGGGCAAAGCGGACATCCGAGTGTTGGAGTATTTGTGCAGCACCTATCCGGACAACAAGTTCTTGGTCACGATGCTGGCCAGGGAGAACCAGCACGAGCTGGCGGTGACGGCCCGCAAATTCCGCAACCTTTTTGTCTTCGGCTGCTGGTGGTTCTTGAATAATCCCAGTATCATCGAGGAAACAACGAGGGTGCGCTTGGAACTTTTGGGATTGTCTTTTGCACCGCAGCATTCCGATGCCAGAGTCCTTGACCAACTGGTGTATAAATGGAATCATTCCCGCAGCATCATTGCTGACGTTCTGACGGAGAAGTACACCGATCTGTTCCAGACTGGATGGCGCCCGACGGAGGCGGAAATTCGCCGTGATGTGGAAGCTCTTTTTGGAGGCAATTTCTGGACATTTCTCAGGAAGTGAATTGGCGCGGCGGCAGTTCTAGGCAGAACTGATTGCCGCACAACAGCTGGGAGGGTGAAACAACGTGAAACCATGGCAGGAATTGGTTAGAGTATGGAAGGCTGAAGGATTGGCTGCGGCCAAAGACAGGGCTGATACCTTCTCCGTATATCCGAAATCTCTGCATGAAGCAGAAGGGTCGCTGTTGTTTATAACCAAAGAACCGCAGCAGAGGCGCTTGGCTGTGGCCGGCGCCGGACCCATGCAGCAGCTGTTCCATGGGGTGAAGGAAACCGCGGACGATACTGTTGTGAAATTGGCCGATATGGATCATGAGAACTGCCAGGCACTGCGCGGGTATTTCGGCTTTACCAAACCCCGGGCATTCGGGCGGCAGGGCACCAGCATGGGACTGGGTGACCGCCTGGGTCTGGCATCGCCCGGACACATCGCTACGGTCCAAGGGACGGGTGTCCGTCCCGTGTTGGCCCAGCAGTCCATGCGGGAATTGGACCTGACGGGGCGAACGTACGATGACGTACTGGATGCGGCATCCTGGGCAGTGTTTCAAGAAGGCTACCATGAAGGATTCGGAGCCGATGGGGACCACTTGAAAAACGCTGCCGATATCCAAATGGCCCTGGATATCGGGTACTCCATGATAACCCTGGACTGTTCCGATCACATCGACAATACAGTCGTCGATGCCAGTGAAGAAGAGATGGAAGTGAAATTCGCCCAACTGACTGCGGAAGAAGCGGCTGTGGCGGAACAGTACATTGGTGTGGATTTTCAGCTGCAGTCTGGAACGGTGATCAATTTCACGGAGCGGCAGTTCAAACGGGCCTTCTTGATCTATAAAGAGATGATCTCTTTCACGAAGCACATCTATGACACGGTCATTGGACCATGCGGCCGGGATGTGGATTTTGAGGTGTCCATTGACGAAACTGCATCCCCCACCCTGCCGGAAGAGCACTTCTTAGTCGCGCGGGAGCTCCATCAGCGTGGTGTTGCGGTCAACAGCTTGGCGCCCCGTTTCTGCGGCGAGTTTCAGAAGGGCATCGATTATATTGGAGACTTGACGGAATTTGAAAAGGAATTTGTGATCCACGCGGGTATCGCCGAACACTTCGGCTACAAGCTTAGTATCCATTCCGGCAGCGACAAGTTCAGTGTCTTTCCCATTATTGGTAAACATACAAATGGGCGAGTGCATGTCAAGACGGCTGGTACCAGCTGGCTGGAAGCCATGCGAGTGGTTGCTGAGCATGATCCCGGCTTGTATCGGGAAATTCATCAATTTGCCCTGGATCACTTTGCGGAAGCGCTGAAGATCTACAAGGTGACGACCGACTTGGACAAGATTCCCGACGTATGGTCCATGAAGGATCAAGATCTGCCCGGTTTGATGGATCACAATGACGCCCGGCAGTTAATTCATATCACCTATGGTTTGATACTCCAAGACCGGACCAATGGCAGGTATACATTCAACGACCGCCTGTACGATTTGTGGCAGCAAAGCGAAGAGGAATACAAACAGGTTCTGCAAAAGCACATTGGACGGCACATGCAGGAGTTGGGAGTGGAAGAAACGAATTAGTAGGCCAATCAGAAGTGGCTGAATGGAAAGTTGCGAAGGCGGCAGGGCTCCACTTACTGGATCCTGCCGCCTGTTCTTGTATTCCCAATGCCGAAGGGACACAGACTGTACGCGGGACAGGCCTCTAAGGGCCAGTGAGAAAAACAATAGGATGGTGAAAGCCTTGTATCTTCACATTCACGAGGATGACAATGTGGGCATTGCCACACAGGATCTGGAGCAGGGTCAGGTGGTTGCCTTAGACGATGGAGAAATCCGGCTGCTTGAACCGATCCCCCAGGGACACAAGTTTGCTCTGAAAGCGATCGCCGCTGGATCCGATGTGGTGAAGTACGGATCGCCTATTGGAACTGCTGCACGGGACATTGAACCCGGACAGTGGGTCCATACTCACAATGTCAGCACCAAGCTGGCCGGGGAATTGGATTATTCCTACAGCCCCGAACCGGAAGCAGAGCTGCCGGAAACCAAAGAACGAAAATTTCTGGGTTACCTCCGCAAGGACGGCAGTGTGGGGATTCGCAACGAAATATGGATCATTCCTACGGTCAACTGTACCAATGGCACGGCTGCATTGATCGCCAAGGCGGCCACCAAGGAACTTTCCACGGAGAATATCGATGGCATCTATGCATTTACCCATCCGTACGGCTGTTCGCAGTTGGGAGACGACCTAAAGACAACGCAGAAGCTTCTGGCTTCCCTGGCTAAGCACCCGAATGCCGGCGGTGTGCTGGTTTTGGGCTTGGGATGTGAAAATAACGAATTGGATGCCATGAAAGCCATGATGGAACCCTATGATGCTGACCGTGTCCGCTTTCTGGTGGCCCAGGACGTGGAGGACGAAGTGACTGCCGCCCGGGACATAGTGCTGGAATTGGCGCAGTCGGCGGGGCAGCTCAAGCGCCGCGAACTGCCGCTTTCCCATCTCAACATCGGCTTGAAGTGCGGCGGCTCGGATGGTTTCTCTGGAATTACCGCCAATCCTTTGGTGGGCAGGATATCGGACTTCGTTGTCCAGCAGGGCGGCAGTGCGGTTTTGACGGAAGTGCCGGAGATGTTCGGTGCCGAACAGCAGCTGATGAACCGGGCGAAGGATCAGGAGACATTCGAGCAGATCGTCGATCTTATCAACGGTTTCAAGGAATATTTCATCAAGCACGATCAACCGGTCTATGAAAACCCTTCACCGGGGAACAAGGAAGGCGGCATCACGACCTTGGAGGACAAGAGCCTTGGCTGTACGGAAAAGAGCGGCCACAGTTTGGTGCGGGATGTACTGGACTATGGCGACCAAGTGAAATCCCAAGGTCTTTCGCTGCTCTGCAGTCCAGGCAACGACTTTGTGGCGGCCACGGCTTTGGCTGCTGCGGGCTGCCAGTTGATCCTATTTACCACCGGACGGGGAACACCGTTTGGGACAGCGGTGCCTACTGTGAAGATAGCATCCAACAGCCGGGTCTACGACTTTAAGCAGCATTGGTTTGACTTCAATGCCGGCACCTTGGTCGAAGGTACCGCCCTGGAGGACGCAGCCGAGGACCTTTTGGACCAAATCGTCCACATCGCCTCCGGGCAGCCGGCTAAGAACGAAGACATGGATTTCCGAGAAATTACCATGTGGAAGGGCGGTGTGACGGTCTAGACGACCGTTGGACGACCGTCTTGGGCGCGCTGATCACAGGCAAAGTCGAAAGGGGATGGGCACATGCTGGAGCACTCGGGTTCTCTATCGGATCTACCCAAACGGAAGTCCTTTGAGGCAAAGCGGCTGAGTAGTTGGGATCGCACCGGCGGCAACCGGGATGCCTGGTCCATTGGAGCCGGCGAGACAAAGACCATTGCTGAGCTGGACGGCCCCGGGGTGATCCGCCATATTTGGTTCACTGTCAGTCACAGTGATCCAGACTACCTCCGGAAGCTGCTGCTGCGCATGTATTGGGACGGGGAGGACAACCCATCGGTGGAAGGCCCTCTAGGAGACTTTTTTGGTCTAGGGCACGGCCAAGTGTTTACGTACCAGTGCGCTCTGTTTAGTACGTCGACCAATTATGGAACAGGCATCGGTGGGACCCAAGGCCCGGGGGTGGCCATGAACAGCTGGCTGCCCATGCCCTTTCGCCGCCATGCTCGAATTGACATCGTCAATGAACAGGACATTCCTGTGGATGCGCTCTATTTCTATGTGGATTATCAGGTTCACGCATGCCTGGAAGAAGGTACGGGCTATCTCCATGCACAGTGGCGGAGAGAAAATCCCTGCCGCGGCTGGACCGGCCCAGGAAGCGTTTGGGGATCCGAAGCTTGGAAGGAGCGTTCACAGGGACCGGATGGCATCAACCAGAGCGATGAGAACAATTACCTGATCTTGGATGCCCGGGGCCGCGGCCATTACATCGGCGTTAACATGTCCATTGATCGTCAAGGCCGGGGTTGGTGGGGAGAAGGTGACGATATGTTCTTCATTGATCGGGACGATGAACGGACATGGCCTCCCGATATGCACGGCACAGGCAGCGAAGATTATCTCGGCCATGCCTGGGGTATGCAGAACACGGCCCATCTGTACTGCGGCCAGCCCTGGGCGGAACAGGAGGATCACTTCAACTACGGTAAAGTCTGCGTGTACCGCTATCATGTGGTCGATCCCATTCCATTTCGGCGCAGCATTCGCATCAGCATAGAACACGGCCACGCCAATGACCGCAGCGACGATATCTGTTCTACGGCCTACTGGTATCAAGAGGAACCGCACAAACCATTCCCGAAGCTGCTGCCGGTTCACCTGCGGTTGCCAAACCGGGTTAGTTAAAGACTATGGCGGCTTCCCATGTCGACTTTGGTTGCCCGCATCCCGCTGCGTTCTGCCGGCAGGGCCGCCGAAATGTCCATGGGATGTGCAACGGCTGTGTCCTGCACGTTGGTTTATCGGCGGCAATATGAGAGGAGAGGCTTTCATGGAAGTTGTTGCATTCCTGGCTCCCATTGCGTTTGTGTTTGCGTTGGCAGCCCTAGGCCAGGTTGGCTCGCTCAAGAAAGAAGTCGAGCAGTTGAAAGCTGATGTCAAAGAACTCAAAGAATAGGCTCTGATTGTTGAAGGGCTTCGTGACCAGCGGCGCAGCATTGGTCATTGGTCGTTAGAAATGATCGATGTTTCGTTGGTCTTCGGCTGGGTTTTCGGAAAGAGCATAGGCGCCTTTTCGTTCGTGGCGCGAAGTAAAACAAGCCAAAGGGGCAGAGTTCTGTGGCGAACTCTGCCCCTTGGTCTACTGGTAGGCGGCAGTCTTTGTACTCACATACCTCTTGGCATCACTTGTACATCTTCGGGATCAATATCTTCAAATGCGCCGTCTCCGGCTTCCCAGCCGCCTTTGCATTCATGGCAGACCGGTTCGCCTTCGAGTACGTTTTCCCCACAGGGGCAGCCGCCCATGTCAATCAGGCATTGGTTGCAGGGGTTGTTGAGACAGCAGTTGTACGTCCCGTCCTCTATGGCTTCGGCTTTCTGCTCCGCGACCATGGCAGCCAACGTTTCCTTCTCTTCGTCTTCGGGGCAACAAGAAGACGCGAGTGTTCCCATACCGAGGCTTGCTACCAGAAACAACACTGCAGAAACAACGAATAGAAATCGCATGTACCGTATCCCTCCAAAGGATTTTTTGAAACAGCCGCCTTCCAGCCCTAGCCAGAACAATAGCATAATGTGCTGCAGAAAAATGTAATCTGGCTTACCATTCCGCCGCTTTCTGGGTGACAGGGAGAGCAAGACGGGGAAGCCCGTGGACTCTTGGGAGGAATGGAACACGGCAAAGAGCCTAGCATACCTGCTGCTTCGAACTATTCCAACGACGAGAGTTGATGCGCCGGACCGTGCAGACGCCTTGAAGACCGAGTTTCGTACTCTGATGTCAGCGGCCGAAGCAGCTCTTGGAAAAACGTGCTGCTGATGGTTTTGATTCTTTTCGTTTGGATGCAGGCACCCATGCGCTCAGGCGGGATGGGAGAAGAGTTAAAGAATAAGAGATATTCCCGGATTTTTGGAAGGAATTGAAAGAGGATTGCATAATAGTGACAACAAACGCCCTGCAGGATAGCGAGATTACCAAAGGACTGTCTTTGTATACACGGTGCGATGGATTTTCGCGGATCGCTGGCTGAGGGAGGAATGCGTATCGCGCTGCGGCCGCTGCATGGCATCGGCAGGTGCGGGAAGACATCCGATGCGTTGTGAGATCATCTGAGAGGGGCGGTGTCATGAATCCTCTATGTGTAATGGATTGGCGAAGACATCTCTTTACGGCTTTGGTATGCTCGACAATGCTTTTCGCAGGTGCAGTCTTGGCTTTGGGAGCAGCCGCAGCCAACGATGATGTGGAAGTGGCGGTGGAAGTGTACAGAGGAGACGAAGACGTGAGCCAGGAAAGCCGGGTCATCTTCTTGACAGGTCCGGCGTCACTGGTGTTGGAGCCGGGTGAGGAGAAGAGGGCATATGTAGCACCCGGCGAGTACGAAATTATGGCGCTGCTAGAAGATGACGAAGGGTCGATCCCCAGCCAAGCCAGGGTAGTGGTGGAAGCAGGTTCTCCCATGACAGTCACTTTAGAGATAGCATCCGTCGCGGATTTAGGGTTATTTGGCATGGATCCCGATGCGGCTGAAGCCATGGCCAAGATGTTCTCCATGGAGCCTGATGCGCCGGAGGAAGAGGTTGACACTCCCGTAGAGACCGATGATAGCGAAGCAGATATGGATCGTGAACCGCAACCAGATATGGATGCTTTGGCCGATCTCTTCGGCGGTATGGACCCTGCCGGCCTAGACCCAGAAGAGATTGCGGGTGCATTCGACGAAACATGGGAGGATTGGGACCTTGAGGACATGGACGAAGAGGACATGGATATGCAGGATATTGGTGCCATGATCGGTATGCTTGAGGATATGGGTATTCACGTGCCCGTAGAAGAGCTGGCAGTGGATCTCTCTGACGCTTCCTATGCCGAATTGGGCCAGGCTCTCAAAGGCAGTGATCCAATGGCCGCGGACAGGGCCATGGAGGAGCTTGCTGCACGCGGTGCAGCGGCGCTGCCCACCCTGCAGAGCCTGGCCGTCCATGACCGGGATGCAGTGAGACAACGGGCCTATGATTCCCTGTATCGGATGCAAAGCCGGCCCGTGTCCGGCGAAGCTGCAGTGACGGTACACGATCTTTTGGTGCAGGGCCTTGAAGATCCTTCTCTCCTGGTTCGCAGGTATGCAGCAGACGCCTTGGCCATGGGAGGTGAAACGCCTGCTTGGAGCGTGGAGTTGTTGGGCAGAAACGCACAGGCGGACGACATAGAACTCCGGGCGGCCTCACTGCGGGCATTGGCGGCTGCTGGTCCTGCGGCACAAAGCCAGGAAGAAACAGTAGTTACGCTGGCAGGAGATCCTAACCCCGCGGTCAGCGGTCCAGCTTTGGCGGCGCTGGGAGCGATGGAAGCCAGCAGCGTTGAGGCCGTTGAAGTAGTTCTTAACGGTACAGCCGCCGATGATGCCGTGGCACGGGCAGGAGCAGCGGCAGCGCTGGGCGGTGTTGCAGGGCCCAAAGAGAGATTGGTTCCGGCAGCCCTTCATCTGCTGCATGACAGCAGTCCAGACGTCCGGCAGGGGGCTGCGGGCAGTTTGGCAGACATGGCTCCCCACGAGACCATGATGATAGCCCAAATGCTGCCGGCCTTTCACGACGAAGACAGCGGTGTGCGGCGCAATGTCGTCCGGGCAACCCGGAAAGCTTCGGTGCAGGATCTGTCGGCGGCCGTGCTTCCGGCTGCCGGACTTTTGACCGACGATCCGGACTCGAAGGTTCGTCATGAAGCGGCCCTTTTGCTGGCGGCTGCCGGGTCTGAAGCGGTGCCCCGCGGATTGCAGGCGTTGGGGCGGGCATTGGATGATTCCTATGGGGCTGCAGCTGATGCGGCCGCGGCCGCATTGTCGGCCCTAGGTTCGTCTGCTTTAAGCGTGGTTGTCGAAGGTTTAGAAAGCCCTAATGCAAAGGCCCGGACGCGGGCAGCGTCCGTCCTGGGCGACATGGGCGATGCCGCCGCGCAAGCGGTTCCCAGACTGCTGGAGCTGGTTGCGGATGACGATGAAGAGGATGACGTGCGGGCGGAAGCCTATTTCGCCGTCGAGCGCATTACCGGTGAACGTCCGCAGTTATAGACAGGAGATTGACAAAGGCCGACGGAGCTTAAAAAGCGGGGAGGGTTCGATGATGAAATGGAAAGCAGCGAGTTTCTTGTTGATGGCGGCGGTGTTCTTTGTCTGCGGCGGAGTGGTATTGGCGGGTTGGCAGGCTCTGCATCTTGAGCCGGGACACTTCTTTGAGTACGAGATTGTGTTAGAACGGGACGGAGAAGAATCTTGGGGAGAATTTCATCTTTGGGCGTCGGAGACCGAACCGGGTCTGCTCTACATCTCTGCCGTAGGGCATTATGCTGGCCAGGAGTTTGGCTTCTCGACCGAAGCAGATAGGGGCAGCCCAGAGGGCATCTATGAACAGATCGCCATGGGTTTAGTCACACAGCTCCCCGAGGAACTGATGGAAGTCTTCTTCGTCACCCTCTGGCTGCCATGGTACGAAACTCCGCTTTACGGGGCAGAGATGTCAGCGGGCTGGACTTTCGAAGACTACGACTTGGGAACTGTCACGGTTGCAGGCAAAGAACACTATGGGGGCCGCGACGGTTGGCTGCTGGAGATTGCGGGCTTGCAGGATACAGACTATGTCCTCAATACTGCCATTGACCCGGCTCTTCCCCTACCTATCATGAGCAGGGCACAGAACATTGATCTGGAGGGCAGCCACGTGCACGGAGCCGACATTCATGTGGTTCTGCTGCAATATCAGGAGGACGCGCTGCCCGATTATGCAGAGGACGCGGATCTCGAACTGGCAATGCCCGATTTTCTACAGGCTGTGCGCCCGGAAGGTCCCTTGGCGGAAGTCCTGGATCATTTTCAGGACCATGGCCTCGAGGTGGGAGAACTGTCGCCGAAAGCCTATGAAATGATGGGAGCGTCCTCTGGTTTTGGTGTGGAAGTCGAAGGGCACGACGTGGAGCTGTACCGCTTTGATCCAGACGTGGTTGCCGACGAGTCTCTGGCCAACTTTGAAAATGCCCGGGAAACCGGTTTGTTCCGCTATCCCGGCAGCGACATGGATATACCGGTCTATGTTCGGGCCGATATTCTCATGACCGGCCTGGAATTCGGTACCATTGTCATCCATCCCGAACGGGACCTCGTGGTGGAAGTGTTCGAACAGTTTTGATCCCGGTGGCGCACGGCCAAGCTAAACAGCAATCACTGTCCGTGGCCCTTCCGGCCTGTGTTGGCCGTCGCGGTATGCAGCTGCAGCCGCATTTTCCATAGCCCGGCCCGTCTCACCAAAGTGCCGCTGCGATTTCCAAGGCCGTTCTAGCATTCTGTTCCCGCGTCTGCTGTAACGACGCGTTCTGCGGACAACCGCGAAGCATAAGAGCCAATCTCGCGCCGCCACTCCGCGAGCAGCGGACATTGATTCGGCCACAGCCATCACGGCAGAGGAAATGCATTTAAAGGGATTGCCGTGCCAATGTCGAAAGAGTTACACTACACAGGGTTCGTGGTTGCAGTCGATAGGACGAAATGGATTTCGGGTGCAGGCCGTGTACGGACATGGACGCTGGTTGGCTCCCAAGGGGCCTGTAAGAATGGCCGGCGTTTTTGGGAGCTGTGCGCTTGAAGGCTGCGAGGAGGGATGACAGTGTTTGGACGTTTAGGTCCTGTGGAACTGATTCTCATCTTAGCCATTGTGCTGGTGATATTCGGCCCATCGAAGCTTCCGGCCGTTGGCGAATCACTGGGTAAGGCCATCCGTGGGTTTCGCGATCACACCGAAAGGGAGTCGGACGAAGAAAGCGGGGAAGACAAATCACAGTAACAAGCAGAGCTTGCGATGCAGAAACAAGCATGGGGAGGCCGCTGGGAGGCGGCCTCCAACGCGTCTGGTATTGATCGGAGGGCTGCATATGAATATAGAAACGGTATTGGAAGAACAGTTCCATTTTCCCGTCTGCGGGTTAGAGGAGGCGCCCCGCGGCTTTGTAGCCGATACCTATTATGTCCACACGCCATCGCAGCGCTTTTTCTTGAAAGTGTTCCGTAATGTCCGCTTGGCTGGCAATGTGCCTGAAGCTGTCAAAGTCCAGTATCAGATCAGCCGTGAACTGCCGCAGAAGCTGCTTCCCGAGCCACAGGCCACAACCGGCGGTGAGTTTGTGTTTTATGTCGGCCGCTACCCGGCAGTACTCTATGAATGCCTGCCGGGAACAGCCAGCCGCAGTTATGAACTCGGCTCGTATTTCGAAGCGTTGGCGCAGATACACGTCTACTCACTGCGCCTTCCCGTGAAGAGGTCACTGGTCGAGGCCTTTTCTTTGGCGGACAAGAAGCAGTTCCAAAGCTATCTTCATTACTTCCTCTGCACCAACGATCTTGAGGGTGTTGAACTTGAGGCTCGACATCTGCTGCAGAACTACGAAGGCCGTCTGCTGCGGCACTGGCAGCAGTGGCAGTGCCATGCCGAGGTGTGCCGCCAGCAGGCGGTTACGCTGTGCGTAACCCACGGAGACGGTCCGGGCAATGTGATCGAAGATGGAGAAGCCCTCTACATTGTGGATTGGGATGATCTGCAGTGGGCACCTCTGGAACGGGACACATGGTTCCATGCGGATGATCCGAAAGAAAAAGAGCTGTTGCAAGAGGTCTTGGATTGCCATGGACTTGGGCCGGCCTTTCGCAGCTGCTTTCTGCATTATTACACATACAAACGGTTTTTCGACGATCTATTGGATTTCCTGGAAGGGATCTGCCAATCCAGCGAGGAATCAGTCAAACGCGATATGCTGGTGGGTATCCGCACCGATTGTTTCCAAGGGACCTATCCCCTGCTCTCCGGGTTGCAATAATTGATTCCACGCCGGTCGCGGCAGGATATGAGGAGGTGGAATCCTTTCCGATCGCCTGGAAAGGACGACTATGAACATTGCACTGCTTCACTTTCGAGTGGGAGAAACTGACGGTGTATCTTTGGAAATGGAAAAATGGAAACAGGCATTGGAGCAGGCAGGCCATACGGTCGTGTTCTTCTCGGGAACCCGCACTTGCGGTGAATACATCCCGGGACTGGAATACGACAATCCTGTCAATGAACATATCCATGGGCGCGCCTTCGAACACCTAGACGATGCCCAGCGGCTGCAGAGAGATATCGAGAGTTATGCCGGGGACATCCAGAACGCCTTGGCGAACGCCTTGAAAAAGCATGCTATCGATGTGTTGGTGGCCAATAACGTGCTCTCTCTCGGTCACAATTTGGCAGCCGGCATGGCCGTAACCCTGGCGGCTGCGGAGCAGGGTGTGCGGCTCATGGCACATCACCATGATTTTCACTGGGAACGGGAACGGTATCAGAATCCGACCTGTGATTACGTCATCTGGGTTTTGGAGAACTATTTTCCTTCTGTCACCCATATTTCCGAGCACATTGTGATTAATTCCCTGGCCCAGCGGGCTTTGAGAATGCGTTATGGTGTTGAGTCCGCAGTTGTTCCCAACGTCTTCGACTTCCAACAGCCATCTTGGACCATTGACAGCTACAACCAGGATTTCCGTTCACAGTTGGGCCTGACCGGCAACGACTTGGTTTTGCTTCAGGCCACGCGCATTACAAAGCGCAAGGCCATTGAACTGGCTGTCCAATTGGCAGCCCGTGTGCAGGAGCAGTCTAGCAGGCTGTCTCAGGGTCTCTATGATGGCCGCAGTTTTGGCAAAGAACAGCGGCTGGTATTGTTTCTTCCGGGATTGGTGGAAGCTGAACCGGGATACCTTGAATATCTTCAGGGTACGGCCGAAAAGCTTGGGGTAGAGCTGCTCTGGGCCAATGCATGGGTCGGCGAGCAGCGCGGTCAAAGCGACGGACAGAAGTTGTATTCGCTCTGGGACTGCTATGCCATTGCTGATTTGGTTACCTATCCCAGTATCCTTGAAGGTTGGGGCAACCAACTCTTGGAAGCCGTGTTTGCGAAACGGCCGATTGTGCTCTATGAGTATCCTGTGTACAAGGAGGATATTGCTCCCTATGGTTTTCACGTGGGCTCTTTTGGGGACAGCCACGAGATAACAGAGGAAGGATATGTCCAGGTGCCCGAAAAACAGCTGCAAGAGGCTGCAGAAGCGGCCATGGTTTTCCTGACCGATGGCGATGTCAGAAGGCAGGCCGTGGAACACAACTTTGATGTCGGCAGACGTTATCTTTCCTATGAGGCTCTGGCGGAAATGCTGGAACCGCTGTTTGCCGAATAGGGACGGAGCAGGGGATAGGCCCGGCACCGCCGGCGGTGTATTTTGACCGAGAAGATGGAGGGGATCCGATGATCAAACGAATAGGACACTTGGCGTTTACCGTCACCGACATGGACCGGGCACTGGCATTTTACTGCGGCGGTTTGGGCTTTTCGCAGGCCTTTGGCCTTGATGACGACGAAGGTCGCCCTTGGATCGTCTATCTGGAGGCGGCGCCGAACCAGTTTATCGAGCTCTTCTACGGAGGTGAAGAAGGGCCGGCGTCCCCGGCCAATGCTGCCGGCTATTCCCATCTTTGTTTGGAAGTGGACGACATCGGTGCAAGAGCCGAAGCGTTGAAAAAGGCTGGGATTCCATTGGATGTCGATGTACAGCAGGGTAAGGATCTGAACTACCAGTGCTGGGTGAGCGACCCGGACGGCAACCGCATCGAATTTATGCAGATGCATCCGGAGTCGCCGCAGCGCAGACGGAAGACGTAGGCTGCAGCAGAAAACGGGCAGATATCTGCCCGTTTCGCATCTCGTCTATTTTCCATGACCTTCAATGGGACAGTTCGCGTGCAGAACCGACTACCATAAAGTGAGCCGATTGTACTGGCTGTCCCGTCAGAAACTGGCTGCGGGAATCGGGTTGGCTTCCGCCCACGAATACTTCCATGGGTCCAGGCTCGATCACAAGCCGTCCTTGATCGGATACACGGGCCAGCTGCCGAGGGGTGACGGTGAAGGAAACCTGCTTCGTTTCTCCGGCGGCCAGTGGGACCTTCCGGACGCCGGCCAGCTGGTGAATGGGTGCGGAACTCGAAGCGTCTCCATGCCGCAGATAGAGCTGGACAACTTCATGGCCATCAACGCTTCCGCTGTTCTCCACATCTATCTGTACCTGCACTGCCTGGTCGCCGGAGACGGTTTCCGAATCCAGTTTGAGGCTGCTGTAAGAAAACGTGGTGTAACTAAGGCCATAGCCGAAGGGATACAGCGGTTCCTCTTTCATATAGCGGTAGGTCCGCCCTTCCATGCGGTAGTCCTCGAAATCGGGAAGCTGCTCTAGGGATTTGACGAACGTGACTGGAAGACGTCCGCTGGGATTGCAGTCCCCAAAGAGAATGTCTGCCAGAGCGTTTCCGCCCTCTTCGCCCGGATACCATGCCTCCACAATGGCTGGAACATTGTCTTGGGCCCAGTTGACGGAAACAGGACTGCCGTTGAACAGCACGAGCACCACGGGAGTGCCGGTGGCATGGACTGCTTTGATAAGATCTTCCTGCATGCCCGGCAGATCAAGGCCCAGTTTGTCTCCGCCGCCGTCGGAGTTGGCTGTGGCGCCTTCTTCACCCTCCAGATCCGGCGAAATGCCCATGCACATAATGGCCACATCGGACCGTTCTGCATAGGCCACCGCTTCGGCGAAGCCGGCGGCGGGGCTGTCTCCCCAAAAGCCAGCTTCCGTGGTGGTAAGATCGCAGCCCTGGGCATAGTGAACGCGCGACGGGTCGCCTATTCTATCCCGGATTCCGTCTAAGGCTGTGACCAGCTGCTTGGAGGTTCCGTAGTAATTGCCCAGCAAAACCTCAGTGGCTGCGGCATTCGGGCCGATCACTGCTGCCGACTGCAGGTCGTCTAGGGGCAGGAGTCCTCCCTCGTTTTTCAACAGTACCATGGAAGCCTGGGCCATTTCCCGGGCTTTTTGGCCATGCTCGCCGCAGGCCACGATCTCAAATGGGATCGACGTGTATGGGACGTCTTCCTCGTCGTCGAACAGGCCCAGGCGGAATTTCGTCCGCAAGAGGCGGCTGAGGGATGTATCGATGGCCTCTTCAGAAATGAGTCCCTGTTGGGCGGCTTCTAGAAGCTTGAAGAATACGGTGCCGCAGTTTAGGTCACAGCCGTTGTTGACGGCCAAAGCGGCCGCTTCTTCCGCGCTGCCGGCCACTTGGTGATGCTGGTAGATGTCCTGAATGGCGCCGCAGTCGGATACCACGTGTCCCTCAAAGCCCCATTCCTCACGCAGGATTTTCTGGAGCAGCGTTGGACTGGCACAGCAGGGTTCGCCGTTTGTACGGTTGTAGGCTCCCATTACCGCTTCTACCTTGGCTTCTACAACCAGGTCTCGGAAGGCGGGCAGGTAGGTTTCCCGCAGGTCCTTTTCGCTGACGACGGCATCGAATCCGTGGCGGAGAGACTCGGGTCCGCTGTGGACTGCATAGTGCTTCGCGCAGGCGGCGACCTTGAGATAGCAGGGGTCATCGCCCTGCAGCCCCTGTACAAATGCCATGCCCATCTGGCCCATCAAATAGGGGTCTTCGCCGTAGGTTTCCTGTCCTCGACCCCAGCGGGGATCTCGGAAGATGTTGATGGTCGGGGACCAGAATGTCAGACCCTTGTATATGCCGCGATCTCCCTGGCGGGCAAATTCATGGTGTTTGGCCCGGGCTTCATCGGAAATGATATTGGCTGCTTCTTTGAGCAGATCAGGGTCAAAGGACGCACCGAGGGCAATAGCCTGGGGGAATACAGTGGCGATTCCGGCCCGTCCGACGCCGTGCAGGCATTCGTTCCACCAATTGTACTCCGGTATGTCCAATCGAGCAATGGCTGATGAGCTGTAGACCATCTGCGACACTTTTTCTTCCAACGTCAAGCGGCTCAGCAGATCACGGATCCGCTCCGTGAGAGGCTGCTCTTTCTGACGAAACAATGGTCGGCTGTTGTCCGGCATGGGCTGACACTCCTGTCGATGGGAATAGGGCTGTGCAGAGGCGTTATCCTAAATGGCGCACGGTGCAGAGCCGTCGCCAGCCGGGTATAGGCCCCTACCGTTCTTATTCGCCCTGTGCCGTCTTCCTTCCTGTTGGTCAAGGCCGCTGAAATCGAGAACGCTGTGCAGCCGGCTTTCGGGAGCCGCTTGCGTTGACGGTGTTTTGGTGCTGCATGGCCATGGCTGCGGCTTGGGACCAAAACCGATGTTTGTTGAGCCGGGATCAGGACCAAAGTCCCCTTAGCGCTGCTGCGGTCATCGGCTGACGAAACGGCGCGGTTACAACAGAACGTCCCCCTATTGTGCCATGGCTTTGCTTCTCACTGAAACGGTGAGTACAAGGGCCGACCACCCATGTCGGCTATCCCAGCCCCACTGAGGTATATGCAGCCGGCAAACGAAAACTCCTTCCTTCGACAAAGGATTTATGGGGTTCCATAAATAACCAACAACAAGAGTACACAAAATCCAGAGGAACTCTGTGGGCTAGAGGGAGAACTCTTTTCCCTCGTCAGGGAAGTGAAGCACGAGGACCATGAATTCACTTCTCGAGAGGAAGGCAAGCCGCTGGCGGCTGAAGCTGACACCCAGCGGGTCCTGACACGGGCTGTGGCCGGCGAATAATGGCTTTTATTACGGGACACCGGCGCCAAGACCGGGGCATCGACTTCAGCTCACAGCAGAAATTTGCTGCATTGGCTGCACAGGGGCACCCGGTCATGCGATGGATGACAACGCTTGGATAGGATTAGGCGCGGCCATGTCAGCCGCAAAGGTCTGTGGTCATGGGATGTTGTGTGGTCGATGTCCCGCGATCCAGAACAAGTTTTCATTCGTGACTGACATTCGAAGCCGGGCGGGTCACTATGCTTTGATGCCCCGTGGGTTAACACAGCAGCATGCTTTTGAATTCATGACAGAGGTGATACTATGACCAGTGCATTCCGTTGGCAGGGAATCATCGAGGGCTTTTACGGCAAACCATGGAGCTTGCAGGAACGAAAAGACATGATGCAGTTCATGGCGCAAAACGGTTTCAATGTGTATGTTTACGCACCGAAGCTTGATCCCTATCATCGGGAGAAATGGGCCCAACCCTACCCCGATGAAATTCTGGATGAACTGCGTGAGCTCGTCCGCACCGCCAACACCGCCGGAGTGAAATTTGTCTTCGCCATAAGTCCAGGATTGTCCATCGACTATACGAGCGTTGCGGATCGGGAGAGATTGATCAGCAAGTGCCAAAGTCTGGGGGACCTCGGCGTAAAGGCCTTTGGCCTATTCTTCGATGATATTCCCCAGGAGCCAACGGCGCAGCTTGCGGCGGATCAAGCCCAACTGGCCAACAGTGTTTATACAGCTCTTGCTGAAGGCTCAACAGGCCCATGCCAACTGTTTTTCTGTCCAACGAAATACCAGGGCGATGGCCAGACTAGCTATGTGCATGCCATTGGCGAGCATTTGGACACAGCGATTGAGGTGTTCTGGACAGGGCCCCATGTCTGCAGCCAAGAGCTGCGCAGTGAACATGCTGAGGCGGTCAGCAAGGTACTGCGGCGGCCGGTGCTCTTTTGGGACAACTACCCTGTCAATGATGCACTTATGGGAGCTGAGCTGCATATCGGTCCTTACACGGGACGGGCTCCGGATTTGCCCGATTTCAGCAGCGGCATTATTGTCAATCCGATGGAAGCGGCCGAGGCTTCGAAAATACCCCTGCGGACAGTCGCCGCTTATATGTCCAACCCACAGGAATATGAGCCCGGAGAGGCTTGGAGAGAGAGTTTTGAGGCCGTAAGCGCCGAAGCCGCCGGTGCTCTGGAGCGGTTTGGTGAAGCGAACCTCATTTCACCCCTGCACCCGGAAGACCCGCCGAGAATGCAGCAGGCCGTAGCCGATTACAAAGAGCGGGCCGCATCCTTCGACTTCACCGGAGCCATGACTGGTTTGGGCCAGTTCTTTGACGAAATGAAGAGGGATGTGGAGGTTTTGAGGAACCTTCCCAATAAGGCGCTGGTGGACGACATCGAACCTTGGCTGCAGGATTATCAGCGCTGGGCCGAGTGCGGGCAGCAGACACTTGCGATCATGCGGGGTACATTTTCGCTGCTCCTTGAGCCTCCTGCCGATGAGACGGAGCGCCGGGAAATGCAGCAGACTTTGGCACACACCCGGCGGCAGCTTGGGTTGACGTTGAAGGAAGCTATCGACTGGCCGACAAAGGTTTGCGGCGATGTTGTGCGCCGCTTCTGCCATGATGTCTATCGCGGTACCGGCCGCTACCTATCAGGATAGCGAGGGTGACCGGATCCGCCGGAGAAACGCCTCTCGCAACTCATAACGGGGGTCGTTGTACAACGCCGTCACCCTTGGCTGGGTAGCACAATTTAGAGATATGCAACAAAATACCGCTTTGGAGACGCTTGGCGCCGGTTTTAGCTGGAGCGATTATCTGCAGAAAAACCCCACAAGGTCTAAGTACCTTGTGGGGTTTGCGGCAAGCCAATTCTGTTTCTACTTCCCGGCCAGTGCTTCGCCAAGCATAAGACCGAGGGTGATCGGTGCTGTGTTGCCAACACCGCCGGCAAAAGAGCGGCCCATCAACTGGCCCATGCCGATTACTTCGCCCACGGCGTACAGGCCTGGAATGGCCGTGCCCTGTTCGTGCATGACCTGCAAATCAGCCGATACATTCAGCCCGGAGTGGGTGAGGTAGATCAACGGCTTCGTTTGCAAAGCATAGAACGGCCCTTCGTCGATGGTGTAATGGATGCCGGGGCGGTCAAATGCCCGGTCCCATCCGGCTTCCACATAGTGGTTGTAGTCTTCAATGGTCTGTACTAGATTGTCTTTGTCAATACCGGCATTCTCGGCAAGTTCCTGGATGGTACTGCCCTCAAAGGCGAACAGCCCTTCTGCAGCCGCCTCTTCAAAATCTTCCCAAGACCAGCCATGGATCGGGGGGTCGTTGGCCTCTTTGACCGTTTGATCAAAGACCACATAGCTCGTCACATTCGGTTGGCGGAGCAGGGCGATCTCGATTTCGTCGGCACTGGATGTGTCTTCATTAACCCAGCGGCGGCCGTCTTCGTTCACCCAGATATCTCCGGCAAATCCTGGCGAAAGATTAACTCTGGGCCCATAGGGGTATCCTGGGCGGTCCGGGTCTTCGATTCCGCCCGGGTACAGCACCATAAAGTCGGTGTTTACCAGTTCTGCACCGATCTCCAAGCTCATGGTAATCCCGTCGCCTTGGGCGTGATCGGGCACATACGTTAAGGCATTTTCTCCGATATCACCGTGGAGATCGGCTAACATCGAACGGTTGGCTCCGTAGCCGCCGGTGGCTAAGACTACGTGCGGGGCGTAGAATTCCAGCTCTTCATCATCTGCATTCTCGGCCTTGACGCCGATAACCTTACCGGAGTCGTCCTGAACTAGGGATACAGCGGTGGTTTCCATATGAATGTCCACCAAACCCAGATCGGCAAGGTTGTTCAACTCTGCAATGAGTACTTCGCCGACCTTAGAACCGCCGCCCACAGGCTGGTAAGAGCGGGGTACAGAGTACAACTCATGGTGGTCCATAAGGACAGGCCGGTTTCTGTCGAAGTCAACTCCCAATTCACCAAGCCAGTCGATGGTCCAAGCGGCATTTTCCGTATGTTTTTTCAGCAGGCGGGGATTGGCCCTATAGTCACCCATTTCCATGATATCCCGATAGTGCTGGGCAGCGGAATCTTCAAAACCCGCGGCAATCTGCAGCTTGGTATCGGCTGCACTGAGTTGGCCTCCCGATACAATCAAGGTCCCGCCGAGGTACGGCATCTTCTCCAACACAATGACATTGGCACCAGCGCGGGCTGCTGCAATGGCCGTGGGTATACCGGCGTTGCCGCCGCCTACCACCACCACATCGGCATCCCACTGGGGCGCCTCAGCGAACGCAGGACCGGCACCGGCAGCGCCGAACAACAGCAGCACCACACAAAGCACAGACAACAGACAGCAATTCTTCATAGACAACTCCTCCTTGAGAATAGTTTCACAATAACAATATTCGGCGCTGAAGGCGGATTTCCTGCTTTCTATCGACGGTTCCGGCCGCATTTTTTCGGCACCTTTAGCCGGCCGCTGTGTCCCACCCCGAGGTTTGGCAGCAATGATCCTGACGGAGGCGTCGAAATTGGCGATGTTGCTTTCCTAAAGTACCGATTTGTGCAATACTAAAGATGAACAGAGCGATGCCCATGGCAGCCCGTGCCGCTCCAGCCCCATGGCGCTGCCGCTGCAATCCATGGCGCAAACAACGAATGGAAGGTGAGAACCTGTGAAACGGGTCCGCTGCACGGTGGTTGTATTGTGTCTTCTTGTCATGCTGCCCTTAGGAGCAGCTGCAGAAACGCCTGTGGAAAACGGTTTGAATCAGGGGGAAGCAGCAGAAATGTTTCGGACGGTGGAACTTCTTCTAGGTGAAATGCAGGAAGAACCTGATGCGCAGGCCATGAAGGCTCTATTGAGACGCGCTAAGGGTGTGGCGTTTTTCCCTTCGGTGGTAAAGATAGGGTTTGGAATCGGGGCTCTCATGGGCGATGGATTTCTTCTGGAACGCGGTGAGGATGGACAGTGGATGGGTCCTAGTTTTATGAAGATCCGCGGCCTCTCCTACGGATGGCAGGTCGGGCTGCAGTCCATTGGAATGATGCTGGTCATTGCCAACGAGCGGGGAATGGAAAACTTTCGTTCGGGGAGCCTCAACTTAGGCGGCGATGTCTCGGTGGCCGTTGGGCCACTGGGACGACGCGGCGAACTGGTCACTGACATGAGACTAGAAGCATCCGTCTATGGGTATTCCATCGCCCGCGGTGCGTTCATCGGCGCCTCCATAGCCGGTTCTGACATCAGCGTTGATTCGGACAAGAATGCCAGGTATTGGGGAGAAGACCTGACGCAGGAAGAGCTGTTTCAGCGGCCGGCCGATGATGAGAGAATACAACCGGTTCTGGAACGGCTGCAGGAGATGATGAACCAAGCCGAAATACAGGAAGAATAGGAGATGCCGCCCATGTCAGCCGGGACATTTGTGTGCAGTCGATGCCGGCAGTCCCACGATCCCGCCGGATTCGCTTATCGCTGCCAGTGCGGCGGGCTGTTCAGCCTTGAGCCGCATCAGAGTGGAATTCCCGAACCCGAGGTGTCCTTGGGTGAATGCCCAACGCCGATGCTGGCTTGGAATATCGGGGGCCGCCCGGTGCAGCTGAAACTGGAAACCATGCAGCCTACAGGTTCATTTAAGGATCGAGGAGCACGGCTTTTGGTATCGGAGCTGCGCCGCCTTGGTATCAGAACAGTGGTGGAAGACTCTTCGGGCAATGCTGGAGCGTCGCTGGCTGCCTACTGCGCTGCTGCCGGAATGGGCTGCCGGATATTTGTGCCTGAGAGTGTTTCCGGGGCTAAGCTGCGCCAAATCACGGCCTATGGCGCAGAAATCGAAAAAGTGCCCGGTACCCGGGATGCAGCTGCTGCTGCGGTGGAACGGGCGGCAGCTGCGGCCTATTATGCGTCGCATGTGTATAATCCACTCTTTTTTGCCGGTGTGGCCTCCATGGCCGACGAAATGCTGGACCAGTGCGGCGTTCCCGACCATATGGTTGTTCCTGCGGGCAACGGCTCGCTGCTTCTTGGTCTGTATCTCGGCTTTCTCCGTGCCGGAAAGGGCATGCCGCGCTTTACGGCGGTCCAGGCAGCCAACTGCTCCCCGCTGTATTCCGCCTTTCAAGGAATGCCACTGCAGCTGCCTAAGGACACGATGGCTGACGGAATCGCGTCGGCCTCACCGCCTCGGCTGCCGGATATTATGGAAGCACTGGCAGCATCCGGCGGCGATGTGGTGACGGTTTCGGAAGCAGAAATTGAACAGGCTTGGCGGAGTTTGGCCGAGCGCGGCCTGCTCGTGGAGAAGACATCGGCGGTGGCACCCGCAGCACTGCAGTTCAGAGAGTCATGCCGAACTCTGTCTGGGGCCGTGGTTGTTCCTATGACCGGCCATGGCTTGAAAACAGCGGCGGAATAGGAGGCAGTGCTTTTGGCTGAGATTGGATATGACCGGTTAAAAGAAAATTTTCCCTTCTTGGACGGTCTGGATGGCCAGGATCAGCTGCGCCTTGAACAGATGATGCAGCTGCAGAATTACCCGGCGGGCAGAGTACTGATCGGAGAAGGCAGTGTCTGCCAGGCCCTATCTTTCGTCCTTTCGGGAACAATTCGCGTCTTCAAGCTGTCGCCGGAAGGACGTGAAGTCACACTCTACCGGGTAGAACAGGGAGACACCTGTCTGCTTTCGGTTTCCTGCCTTGTCAGCGACCGGGCCTTCCCTGCCGCGGCGGAAGTGGAAGCCGATGCCGAGCTGGCGATGCTGCCCGCCGATCGGTTCCGATTGCTTCTGCACTCCCATGCACCTTTGCAGCAGTATCTGCTGCAGAATCTTCTCGCCCGGTTTGGGCAGGTTATGGAAGTCCTAGATACAGTAGCTTTTACCGGCCGCAGGCAGGCCTTGGCTTCCATCCTAATGCGGCGGCATCAGCAGGGACGGTCCCGGAACATCACGATTACCCACCAAGCTTTGGCCGCGGAACTGGGTACGGCACGGGAAGTGGTGTCTCGGTTTCTGAAACAGTGGGAGCGGCAGCAACTGGTGTCGCTGTCCCGCGGAAGAATCCGCCTCCTCGATTTGGATCGTCTGGAGCGTCTGACCGGAATGTGACATTGTCACAGACCGCTGGGTATTCCATGGGTATACTGGAGTTAAATCAAAAACGAGGAGGAGTTTACTATGAAAGCTCTGCGTACATCGATATCCGTTTTGCTTTTGACCGTTGTTTTGGCGTTTGGATCGGGCATGGGACTGGCCGACGGCCACGAGCCCAGTGAAGAGCAGATGCAGGCAATGATGGCTGAGATGGCTGAGAATATGCTCCTAGAAGATGAAAGCCCCTACGACTTCGAAGACACGGTGGCTCGCTTGGGAGAAGCGGTTGATGCGGCGGGCTGGAGCATTATTGGCGTCCAGGACATGCAGGCCATTTTAGCCGAGCGCGGCCACGATGTCCTGCCCGTATCCATCTTTTCCCTTTGTTCAGCCCAGTACTCGGCGGAACTGCTGCAATACGACGATGAGCGCATTGTTTCACCCTTTATGCCTTGCAGCGTGGCAGTATATGAGAAGAGCAATGGCAGCACCTATATCGCCCGCATGAATGCAGCCCTGGTAGCCGAACCGTTTGGCGGCGTGATTGCCGATGTCATGGACACAGCAGCGGCAGAAACAGAAGAAATCATTGCCAATACCCTGAAGTAGTTCGTTGAAACCGGCCGGCCCGGCCAGAGACGGAAGGCGCCTTCTCCCTGAGAGGATGGGGCGTCTTTTTTGCCGTAATCCGCGGGATCCGTCGATGCAGGAGTTTGCCGGCGTCATCCGGAATTTGACCAGCAGACGGAATGAAGGATTTCCGATAGGATGGGAGCGGGCTTTGATGTACAAGGCGGTCAAGATTTATTCCACCGATTGGCGGACAAGGGAACACATGTCCTATGCGGAAGCGGTGCGCCGGCTGAAGCGGCAGGGAATCAACACGGTTATGGTCCTGGCTGGTATGGAGGCAGGAAGTGCGGCAGGTTCATATGAACCCCGAGCCTTCCGGGATGCGCTGGGGGAAGCGGGCATTACCTATTGGAGCGTTTGCAATCAGTTCTATGATCCGCAGGCCCTGGAGCGATTCGGCAGCATCCCAGTGGACCAGGACGGGCTCGCTGCTGTACAGCAGGATTGGTATCTCGGTGCCTGTCCTACGGCACCTGCATATCTGGAGGCCAAGCGGAATGAAACCGCAACCGTGATGGAGACACTGGATCCCGACGGCATCTTCTTAGGCTTTCATCGCTTTCCGGGCTTTTGGGAAACGTGGCTTCCCGATGTAACAGAAGAAGATTGGCAGGAATTCTGCTTCTGTTCCCGCTGTCTGCGGCTGTTTCGCCGCGATACCGGTGCAGAACTGCCCCAGGCGGAGTCCATGCAGCGCCTCGTGATCCGGGAAAACCTTGCCGACTGCTGGACCCAATGGAAGTGCAGTGTTATTCACAGCCATACCGAGAACCTCCGCCGTATCACGGATGAACAGCGGCCAGGGCTTCCTTTGATCCTCAATACCCTTCCCTTTTCCTCACCTATTTCCCGCCGCTATTTTGGACAGGACGCAGAAAAGCTGTCCGATCTAATTGATATCTTTGAATTGATGGCTTATCACCAGATACTAGACCAAGATGCCCAGTGGGTCATCGCTGTAAGCGGCGCACTCAAGGCCGCTGTCAAAAAGCCTGTGGTGACAACGGTTCAAGCGCGTCCGGCCTATCTGGATGGTTTCCACGCGGGACGGGGGCGCCGCCGCCAGATCAGCAGCGAGGAATGGAACCATATGATCAATGGACTGCCGGGTTTGGTTGACGGTATCGCTGTGTTTGAGTGGGGCCAGCTCTTGGATGTGGGCAGGATTTTCCCGTCATAGGTTGGAAAATATGAGGTGGGCATGGCACTCCGGTGGGTTCAACAGGAATGCCGAAACTCCGCCCAAGAACATGTGCTAGAGAAAGGGATGGGATCTTTTGAAGATAGGATTGATACCACTGGACGAGCGCCCCTGCAATGAATATTTCCCGCGGGCCCTCGCCCCGGTCGGCGGCGGCGAAGTGGTGACTCCGCCCCCAGCCATGCTGGGACGCAAAAGGCAGCCCGGCCGTTGCCGCGATATCGGCGACTGGCTTAAGGAAAATGCCGGCCAGTGGGATGGATTAGTGGTGTCGGTGGAAACCTTGGTGTACGGAGGTCTGATACCTTCCCGCATCGGACACGAAACGCTCGATGAGTGCAAGCAGAAACTGCAGATTATCCGGGAAGTGAAGGCGCAATATCCGGAACTGCCGATCTATGCGTTCAATATTGTGATGCGCATTTCTAATTCCAACATCAATGAAGAAGAACCCGAGTACTGGAAGGATTATGGCAAAAAGCTATGGAGGTATTCCCGTCTGCACTACCGCGTCCATGATTTGGGCCTGGCCGAAGAGAAGGAAGAGCTAGAAGACGTTAGGGCTGCAATACCAGAAGAATATATCGCAGATTACACAAAACGGCGCGGCCGCAACCACGAAATCAATATGGCCATGGTGGATTTGGTGGCCCACGGAGTCGTCGATTTCCTGCTCTTCACCCAAGATGACACCAGCGAATTCGGCTTTCCCAATCGCGAACAGCGGATACTCCGGGACCGGGTGGCCCAGTTAGGCGTCGATGATCGGGCTTTGATCTATCCCGGTGCCGACGAAGTGGGCATGGTTCTGACTGCCCGGCACCTCCTGCGACTGCATGGGGCCGTGCCGAAGTTCTTCACCCGCTATTCTTCAACCCGGGGGCCCCAGATCACAGCCTCCTATGAAGACCGTCCCATCGCCGAGAGCGTCAAGGGCCAGGTCTTCGGCGTCGGAGGCCTGATCGTCGATTCTCCCCAAGATGCCGATATAGTATTGCTTTTGAACACGCCCGGAGAAAGACAGGGCGAGGCACCCAACCAGCACCGTGACCGCACCGCCGACACGTCAGCCCGCAATCTTCTGGAATTCGTCTATGCACTCAACTACTACAACAGCCGGGGATATGTTACAGCCGTGGCGGATTTGGCCTATGCCAACGGTGCCGACCGCAAGCTCGTTTCCCTCATGGAAAGCCAGGTTGATCTGCTGCAATTGGATGGGTTCGGCGCTTGGAATACGGCGGGAAATACGCTGGGTACGGTCGTCGCCCACAGTTCGCTGCGTTTTTTGACGGCAGAGGAATCGGATGTGGAGAAGCAAAAGGCGCACCTGAACTTCCTGCTGCTGCGCTTCGCCGATGACTGGGCCTATCAAGCGCTCGTGCGGACGCAGCTGCGGGATGAAGTTCTTCCCGAGATGGAACTGCCCGTGCTTGATCTAGGAGAACGGTGGCGTGAGGTGGAAAAGATAGTGGAAGAGCGCCTCAGGAGCACCATGCATGCCTTTTTTGCAAAACACTTCAAAGGCAGGGCGTTAATGGACGGAACCCGCGTGCAAGGTTTGACCATGGAAGGTATTCGGCTTCCCTGGCAGCGGATCTTTGAAGTGGGTTGTGAAATGAACATCAATCCAGAGCGGTAGTGCCGCCGCGAAAGGAAGAAAACCATGAGTGCACTGGAACGCGTAAGAAACGGACTGATTGTGTCCTGTCAAGCTTTGGAAGAGGAACCTCTGCATGGCCCCATGCTGATGGCGGCCATGGCCAGGGCTGCACACCTAGGAGGCGCTGCGGGCATCCGGGCCAATGGAGTGCAGGATGTGGAGGTATGCCGGGCTATCACCGGGCTGCCGGTGATAGGGATTCAGAAGGCTGCCGATGAACAAGGCAGGATCTGTGTGACCCCCACCTTTGACGACGCCCGTCGGCTGGCGGAAGCCGGTGCGGACATTGTAGCCGTGGACTGCCGCCGAAACCGCCCTCTGGGCGAACCTCTGGAAGAATTGCTGCCGAGGGTGGGCGCGGGACTGGACGTGTTGATCATGGCTGACTGCGAACCCTTGGCCGACGCTGAGCAGGCCGTGTCGCTAGGCGCCGACATTGTATCTTCCACCTTCGGATTCCAATCGGATCCATACGGCATCTGTCCCGATTTTGCACTGATTGCGGGCATGAATGCCCTGCCCTGTCCCATGATTGCCGAAGGGGGCTTCTGGACGCCGGAACAGGTTGAGCGGGCCTTTGCCATCGGTGTTTGGTCGGTGGTGATTGGTTCGGCTATCACCCGTCCCATGGACATTACAAAGCGATTCCTAAAGGCAGTTCCGAAACCTTCACCTTAGGGAAAGGCGTCTTTTGATGTTCTTCCGGACCGGCGGGGTACTGCCCGCGCCGATCGCTGGCAGCATGATCCGGCGCTGCGATACCACGGAGCCGGGAACCCCCGTATTTGCCACGCCAGATCTGCTGTTTTCTGCCAGGTTCCTTGTGCCTGGAATGACTGTCTGGAGGTGCTCCGAAGATGGGCTACGTGGAAGAGCGAATGCACAGCCTCAAGCAGTACAATCCGCCGACGACGAAGCGGCCGGACCATGGCCAGTTTTGGTCGGAGACAAAGCAGCTCTATGAAAAAGCTGCCCGCAGGCTTTCCATCGATCGTACAGAGGCAGACGTTCCCATTTCCTGGACCATGCGTTGCTGGGATCTCCGCTATGTCAGCTTTGATGGAACCGAAGTCAGCGGTTGGTATCTGCTGCCGGCTCACAGGCAGCCCATGGGCGGAGTTGTGGTGTTTCCCGGGTATGGTGCCGGCCGCGGTTATCCGGAGGATCACCTCCGCTTTGCTGCTGCGGGATTGGCCGTGCTGGCCGTAGATGCCCGGGGGCAGGGAAGCCAGACAGGGGATGCCACACCCTATGAGCATGGCATTGCCAGGGGGTGGATCACCCAAGGCATTCTGTCACCCTACACCAGCTACTACCGCCGACTGCTCGGCGACGCCTTTCTGGCGGTGGAATGCCTCGTGAAGCAGCCGGAGGTGCGCGCACTGCCCATTGCGGTGAGCGGTGCAAGCCAGGGCGGCGGATTGGCGCTTTGGTCAGCCATACTGCATAATCGGCCTATGGCCTGTGTGGCCCATATTCCGAACCTGTGCCATACCGACCGGGGCATACTTATGTCCAGTGGTTCACTGGCAGAGGCGGCGGACCTCATCCACCGCATGCCGGAGTACTACGATGCTGTTCTGGCCACATTAAGTTATTTTGACCTGCTCAATAGCATCGAGCAGCTGTCCTGCCCCGTGCTCTTTACCGCTGGCCTTAAGGATACCATCTGTTCGCCGGAGACTATCTACGCCGTCTACAACCGGGCGCGGGCCGCTAAAGAAATGGCCTTATACCCCTTTGACGGCCATTATGTCGGCGGAGCGCAGCACCGGCGCAGCGTCGAGTTTATACGCAGGCATATGTCCGGGGCGGTGCTGAGCCCATAGGGGCTGTTTATGCCGCCGGGAGGATAGGAGGGACCGTTTATGACTGCAGTACTGGGGATAGACATCGGGGGGACCAAGATTGCCGGAGGCATTGTGACCGACAAAGGTGCCGTCCTGGGAGATCAGACGGTACCCAGTCGCGCCAAAGAAGGCCGCGATGCCGTCCTGGGTCAGCTTTCCATTCTGATCGGCAATTTGACGGCCCAGGCCACAGAGGACATTACTGCCATCGGCATTGGTACCGCGGGCGAAGTCGACCCGGGTCGAGGAGCCATTACCAGTGCGACGGACAACATTCCCGGCTGGACCGGCACCCCTTTGGCAGAGATATGCCGCAGGGAATGGGGTCTTCCCTGCAGTGTCGATAACGACGGCAATGCAGCTGCCCTAGGTGAACTGTGGTTCGGAGCGGGGCGGGATTTCCATTATTTCGTGTATATCAGCTTAGGAACCGGTGTCGGAGGAGCTGTGATCGACGGGGGCCGTCTGCTGCGGGGCCATGGCAATTTTGCCGCTGCTTTGGGCCATACCACCATTGATTATGGAGGCCGCAGCTGCAACTGCGGCAGTACCGGCTGTTTGGAAACCTACGTATCCGGTACGGCGGTAACTGCACTCGCCCGCGAATTAGGAGCCGCCGACAGCGGGCGGGAGCTGCTCCAGAAGGCCCGTGCTCAAGATCTGCACGCCCAGACCTTGATGGAGGATATTGGAAGGTATTTGGGCGTCGGTTTGGCCAACTTCGTTAATCTCTTCAATCCAGAAGCGATTGTGGTCGGCGGTGGGCTGGGCGAAGCCGGCGATCTGCTGCTGCGGCCCGCCGAGGTGACCATGAACCAGCGGGTTTTGCAAGGCCTGCGGGGCCGCACCCGGCTGCTCGCCACCGCCTTGGGCAACCGGGCTGGGTTTATGGGAGGAGCGGTGTTGGCTTTAAGCAGCCTTGGCCGGGCGCGGCCTTGAAAGCTGGGCTGCCGGAACTCTCCATGGATGGCAGGAATCTTGACTGCTTCTGGACAATTGTACGCTTAACCTGAACAGAAAGGTATGGTGTGGAGTGAATATCCTGTTTGCCTTTGCCGATGATTGGGGCCGCTATGCCAGCGTTTATGCGGAACATGAGGGGCCGGACTCTTGGAACCGGCTCATCGAGACGCCGAACTTCGATCGGGTCGCGCGAGAAGGAGTGCTGTTCAAAAATGCATTTGTCCCAGCGCCTAGCTGCACGCCGTGCCGCAGCTCCATTCTGACAGGAAACTATTTCTGGCAGACCGGCTTGGGAGCCATATTAGTGGGTGCCGTTTGGAATGAAGAACTGCAGTCGTATCCTTTGGAACTTGAGAAGGCGGGGTATCACATAGGCCACACCTACAAGGTATGGTCACCGGGGAAGACCGCCAATGCCCCCTACGGAGGAACGCGCACCGCCTACATCGATGCCGGCCAGAAGTTCGGCAACTTTTCCCACAACGCCTATAGACGAAAGGATGAGATCGGCGTGGAGGGGGCCAAGGAGGAGCTGCTTCAAGAGACACGGCAGAACTTCGACGATTTCCTGCAGGCCGTGCCGGATGGAAAACCCTTCTGCTATTGGTGGGGGCCTACCAATACGCATCGAACCTGGGAACAGGGCTCGGGAAAGGTCCTCTGGGGATTGGAACCGGATGATCTCAAAGGCAGGATGCCGGCGTTTTTGCCCGATGTCCACGAGGTTCGGGAGGACGTGGCGGACTACCTTGGCGAGTGTCAGGCCTTTGACGCTGGATTGGGCGTCCTGCTAGAACGCCTGGAAGAGATAGGGGAGCTTGACAACACTCTGGTCGTGGTCAGCGGCGATCACGGCATTCCGGGCCTGCCGCGGGCAAAGTGCAATCTCTATGACATTGGCTGCGAAGTGGCCCTAGCTGCCCGCTGGCCAAAGCGCATTGCGCCGGGCCGAGTGGTGGAGGACTTCGTGAACCTGATGGATCTGGCTCCGACCTTTGCTGAAGCCGCCGGCGTGGAAATGATGGAGCCCACCGCCGGCAGGAGCCTGATGCCGGTTCTGGAAAGCCCGGAAAATGGGCAAATTGACGCCGGGCGGACCTTCGTCGTTACGGGTAGGGAAAGGCACGTCAACGATGCTCGAGAGGGGCACCGGCCCTATCCCCAGCGCGCGATCCGGACCCAGGACTACCTGTACATTATCAATTTTGAACCGGATCGCTGGCCCATGGGGGATCCTAAAGGTCTCGATGATTTGGAAGCATTACCGCCGGAGTACACGAAGCTGCAGTGGGAAACCCGGGCGGTCTATGCCGATCTGGATGCAAGCCCCACTAAGGCCTGGATGATTCACCATCGGAGCGAGGAAGCCGTCCGCCCCCTTTTCGAGCTGGGATTCGGAAAACGCCCCCGAGAAGAGCTCTATGAACTGACAACGGACCCCGATTACGTGCACAATCGAGCTGATGATCCCCGCTTAGCGGAGATCAAAGAGGAACTGCATAATAGGCTTATGCAGGTCTTACAGGAGCAGGATGATCCGCGGGTGACCGAAGACCCGTGCCGGTTTGAAAGCCAACCCTATGCCGGCGAACTCCAGGATTTTCAGATACCTTAGTCGAGGGCGGGAGGCCGAGGGAACGTGGTGCAGCGGAACATTGGCGTGGTGGCCCACGTGGACGCGGGCAAGACAACACTGACAGAGCAGATGCTTTATGCCGCCGGCGCCATTTCGTCGTTAGGCAGGGTCGACGACGGGACGGCCCATACGGATAGCATGGACATTGAAAGGCAGCGGGGCATATCGGTGCGCAGTGCTGCCCGTGTACTGCAGTGGCGAGAGGAATGGATCGGGATCATTGATACCCCCGGCCATGTGGATTTTGCTGCCGATGTGGAACGGTCGCTGCGATTGCTTGATGGGGCCGTGCTGGTGGTTTCTGCCGCGGAAGGGGTTCAGGCCCAAACAAGGGTGCTCTGGAAGGCGCTGGAGGCCATGGCCATTCCAGCCATCATTTTTATCAACAAAGTGGATCGGGTGGGAGCCAATCCGGCGAGGGTATTGGAGGATATCCGACGGCACCTAACAGACCGTGCCGCTCCGATCCAGTCTGTGGTCGGTGCTGGACAGCCCCAAGCCAGCGTGTACCCGCTGCTGGATCAGGAACCGTGTTTCCAGAAGCAGGCATTTCTTTTAGAGGCATTGGCCGAATACGACGCCCAATCGCTGGAATGCTTTGTGGAAGAAACACCGCTGACGCCGTCGGCATTGCGCCCAAGGCTGGATGAAGCCCTGGGGCTGGGACGAATGGTGCCCGTACTCTATGGCGCCGCTCTGCACGGCACGGGTGTGACGGCGCTGCTTGATGGCGTTCTGCAATGTATCCCGGCTCCAACGGCAGATGCCGAGGCTGCGTTTTCCGGTCTGGTGGTGGCCGTCTCCCATGACCGCCTCCATGGCCGCGCAGCTCTTACCCGTATTTTCCAGGGCCGGATTGGCATCCGCGATCCCGTAGAGATCCGGCGCCGCCAGCAGCAACAGAAAGTGTCGGCGGTGGAGCGTTTGGAACCCGGAGGAACCAAAACACGGCCACAGGCCGATGCAGGGCAGTTGGCCGTGTTCTATGGGCTCGGCGATGTGCGAGTCGGTGACATTCTAGGCGATCCGACGCCGGTCCCGGGACTGCATTCTATGGCAGCACCGCTGCTGCGGGTTCGCGTCGATCCGCCGGATGAAGCCCGTTATATCGATACCGCCGAAGCGCTGCAGCTCTTAGACGCGGAGGATCCGGGTCTTTCCTTCGAGTGGTGGAGAGAAGAACGGGAGTTGTACTTGCGTATCATGGGGCCGATACAGATGGAAGTGCTGACAGCCGTCTTGGCCGAGCGCTTTCAACTGGAAATCCAGTTCGGAACTCCCTCTGTGGTGTACAAAGAAACGCTGGCCGGGCCGGGTGAAGGCAGCGTTTCCTATACCATGCCCAAGCCCTGTTGGGCCAAGATCCGTCTTTTGATGGAACCGCTGCCGCAGGGATCAGGACTGCAGTATTCCTCAACAGTCAGCTACGATGTGGTGCCGAAGCGGTACCAGCAGCAGGTGGAAGCTGCCCTTCCTGGGGCACTTTCTCAAGGCCTATTTGGTTGGGAGGTCGTGGATCTCAAAGTGACGCTGGTCGACGGTGAGTATCATGTGGAACACACGAAAGCACCGGATTTCACTGTGGCGACGCCGATGGCCGTTATGGATGGACTGCAGAACAGCGGCATTGTGCTCCTGGAACCCATAGAACGGGTCTGGATCGAAGGCCCTGAAGATATGACAAGCAGGTTTTTGGGAGACATTACAGCCATGCGCGGCCACTATGACACGCCGCAGATGGTGGACGGGGTTGTCACTATCGAGGCATGGGTCCCGGCGGCGGAGCTAATGGATTACGCGGTACGATTGGCCTCTATTTCCAGTGGCCGGGCGCAGATGAGCCGGGTATTCCACGGTTACCAACCGGCGCCCATAGAAGTCCAAGCAGAGAAAAAACGCCGCGGTGTAAATCCCTTGGACCGATCCCGTTACATTCTCTGGGTGCGCAATGCCCTGCAGTGACGGGGTGTATGTCCTCGCGGCAGCACACCTGGCGCATACACATGCCCTACGGAAAGAACGAGCCCGCCGAACCGGGCAAACGCCTTAGGGATGGCGTTTCGCACTTCCGCATAAACGGCCGACGCCCCTGGACGAACCAGGTTCGCCGGGGGCGCCCATAAGGAGATGAAGCATTGAAGATCATTGCATTGGACATGGACGGAACATTGGTCAATCCCGACGGAACCATCGCCCCGCAAAGTATCAGCGAACTGCAGCGGTTAGCCGATGACGGCGTGGTGATAGCCATTGCCACGGGCAGGCCCCTGCAGTTCGTCCTTCCTACATTGGAAGAAAATCACATTTTCCCCGAGCTTGGATATCCCCAGGTCATTATCACCGATGAGCGGGACGTTCACTTTCTGGATGGTTCCGAATACAGGCCATGGCATTCCCATAATGCCGCCGCCTACAACAAAGAAATCGCGCTGCTGGATCTGGCCTGCGAACTGACAAGACAGCTCTCCCAGGATATTGAGCAGTTCTTCTTTGTCAACAACGACTATATGCAGCAGTCTCGGGGCTATGTGGAGATGTTGTTCCGGCGTGATGCCGTGCGGGATGCTGCCATTTCGTGGTTTGAAAAAGAGCTGGAAGGAAAGGGCACACTGCGGGCCGTTCGCAATCGGCAGTTGGTGGCGCTTCGACATGTGGATACAGGCAAAGGCTGGGCTTTGGAAAAGGTGGCTTCCCATTTCGGTGCCAGCTTCAAAGAAGTTTTGGCTGTCGGCGATTCATACAACGACTATGATATGCTGAGCCGAGACTTCAAGGCGGCTACCACAGACAATGCCCATAGCGGAATCAAGCAACTTGTTCGCAAGCGGGACGGTGTGGTGGCTGCAAGCGGCTACAGCTTGGGCGTGGCCCAGATACTGCAGCCCCTTGGCCGGCAGAGCAGTCCCCTGCGCCCCTGATTACCAAGGCAGCGGCAGTTTGGCCCCGGTTCGGAAACTCCTCGCAGACCGGGGTTTTATCTGGTCCTGGGGTCCCACGGGGCTGCCCAGAATAGGTGCTGCAGGATCGTACCTTTCTGCTCTGCGGGCCGCCGCACGATGGTTGGTATTGGCGTAGCAGTACAAGCATTGGTGGCGGCAGGTATCATAGCTTCCGATATCAATGCTTTGGGCACATCCGCACCCTGGACGCTGGTTTTTATCCCGTTCGGCCCGCAGGGACTGTCCAGACCGTCGTTCCAGGCGTGCCGGATCAATGCACTGGGCTGGCACGGCACCTGTTCCGTTCAGTTCCTCCTGGGGGCAGCACACGGTCAAGCGCAGATTGCATGCGGAGGCAGCTTCTGAAAGCTCGGCCAGGAAGCTTCTCCGTTCGGCCTGGGAGGGCCGCTGCACATCTATCTCCTCCATGTTGCGCAGGGTCTTCTTGTAGCGTGAGAGGTAACTTACCGTTACTTGGTCGGTCCACGCTGCCAATACGGATGCCAGTTTCTTAAACTGATCCAGGTGCCAGCGGGCGGTGTGCATATCCGTGAAGATCACCGGGTCATAGCGCCAGACCACCGCATCGGGACCAGCCAAACGCCGCAATCTTTCGAATGTATGCAGACGCTGTCTAAGCTTGGGCACATTCCCTTCCAGCGGAGCTTCATAGGTGTTTACGGTGTACTGTACATAGAAAGGGCGCTGTTCCTTTTCCAAGTCTGCGAGGATCGGCAGAAAAGGTTCGGGGTTCTTTGTCCAGAACACAAAGCCGTCAACCACGTCTGGGTCCAGTGGCACACGGCTGATTTGGCGAGGGTTATATGGATTGCGCGTCAACACATAACCGGCTTTGAGCCGCGCTTGAAACCACGGGCCGTAAAAGGCCGGAATATCCGTCCTGCGGCTGGCACTGATAAACACAATATCACATCCCTGCAATGGCCGCGCCTGTGGATTGCCATGGTCGTGCATAAGGGGTTTCGTTAAGTTTTTGCAAAAAAGACAGTGTGATTCGTAGGAACCACGAAAAAGAAGGATGTTTTTCGTTTCTGTTGAATTGAACTAGAATCACCATAACCGATAGGAGGAGTTCTCAATGAAAGGCTATCGATGTTTGATTGCTGTGTTGGTTTTGGCCCTGCTGGCGTCTGCAGCTGCGGCTCCGGCTGCGGCGCAGTCCAGGATTGTTCTGGCCCAAGGTGTTGATGCCACGACCATGATTCCCAATATGGAATCTGTTACGTCCACTAACAATGTTCTAGAACACGTCTACGATACCCTCGTCTGGCGGGACGAAGATTTGGTCATTGAGCCGGCGTTGGCCGTCAGCTGGGAAACCATTGACGATCTTACCTGGGAATTCCAGCTTCGAGACGATGTCTACTGGCATGACGGGACACCGTTTACTGCCGCGGATGTTAAGTACACCTTGGATTACATCCTTGATGAAGACATCGGATCGCAGTATCGGCCCTACCATGCCCTGATTGAAGAAGTGGAAGTGATCGACGATCACAATGTCCGCATCATAACGGAGGCACCTCATGCGCTGATGCTGGCACGCTTGTCCATGACGCAGATCTTCGCCAAACACTACATGGAAGAGCATGATACAAGCTATTTGGCCAGCAATCCCATGGGTACGGGCCCATACAGGTTCGTTGAGTGGGTGCGGGACGAGCGCATTGTCCTAGAACGCAATGAGGAGCATTGGCGCGGGCCTGCGGAGATCGAAGAAATCGTTTTCCGTCCCATTCCGGAGTCCAGTACCCGCATCGCGGAATTGAGTACCGGCAATGTGGACGTCATTGTCAATGTGCCTCCGCACCAAATACCTGCAGTGGAAGATGCCGCCGCAGCCCGCATTGCCACCGTTCCTAGCGTGCGCGTGATCTTTTTGGGTATCAACACCGAGAACGAAGGGCCTTGGCAGGACAAACGCGTCCGGCAGGCATTGAACTATGCACTGGACCGCGAAGTCCTGATCGAGGCGATTTTAGAGGGTTTGGGAACGCCATTGGCTCCCGGTGGCTTGAGCACGTACCACTTCGGATATGACGACAGCATCGAGCCATTCCCATTCGATCCGGAAAAGGCGCAGGCACTGTTGGAAGAAGCCGGTTATCCCGATGGCTTTGAACTGGACATGATGATTCCCGACGGCCGCTACGCCATGGACCGCGAAGTGGGCGAAGCCATCGTCGGCATGTACCGCAATCTTGGTCTGGATGTCAATTACGAGGTTTTGGAGTGGGGCGTATATGTCGGGCGGATCAACGAGCGCGACATGAGCGACCTCTATCTCCTAGGCTGGGGCGGAGCCACCGTCGATGCCGAAGGAACCTTCGGTCCGCTGCTGAAGAGCGGTAACCCCTTAAGCTACTTCTCCCATGACGAAGTGGACAGGCTGATTGAGGCGGGCGCTACAAACGTTGATCCCGATGAGCGTTTGGAGATCTACTCGGAACTCCACGAGCTTCTGCGGGAGGAAGCACCTTGGGTCTACCTCCACCAGCAGGAAGATATCTATGGCCTCTCCGATCGCCTTGATTGGGAACCGCGGGCCGACGAACGCCTGTGGATGTATCCGGCATCCCTGCGCTAACATGTTCTAGTAGGAGGAGAGGATCCGTTCATGAAGGCGTATATCCTACGCAGGTTGTGGCAGAGTGCCTTTGTGCTCTTTGCCGTACTAACCTTTGTTTTCTTTATTGTCTACCTCATTGGTGATCCCGTTCTGCTCTTGATACCTCCGGAAGCGACCTATGAGGACCAAGAAATTATGCGCAGAGCCATGGGTTTGGATCAGCCTTTGATGGTTCAATACGGAATCTTCCTCCGCCAGGCAGTACAGGGTGACTTAGGCACGTCGTTTCGACACGGCGTGCCTGCCTTGCCCTTAACCTTGGCTCGCATACCGGCTACTTTGCAGCTGACCGGAGTAGCTATGCTTTTCGCGCTGCTGATGGGTGTACCGGTTGGCATTTATGCCGCGGTGAAGCGAAACTCCGTATTGGATCATATCAGTCGTATTTTTGCTCTCTTTGGAATTTCCATGCCTGTCTATTGGTCGGGTTTGATGCTGATCATGCTGTTTTCTGTGCGCTGGGGCCTTCTGCCTCCTTCGGGAAGGGGCACCTGGCAGCACTTGATTCTACCGGGGTTCACCATGGGGCTGTTTGCCACGGCTCCCATTATGCGGTTGATCCGTTCTAGCATGCTCGACGTTCTCAACCAGGACTATGTTCGTACGGCAACGGCCAAGGGTTTGTCCCACCGCGTGGTCATTCTCAAACATGCTCTCCGCAACGCTGCCGTTCCCGCCCTTACGGTTTTTGGAATGCAGCTGGGATTGCTTTTGGGAGGAGCTGTGCTGACGGAGACGATTTTTTCGTGGCCGGGAATGGGTCGGTTTGTGGTCCAGGCCGTGCACAACCGTGATTTTCCGGTTATCCGCTCTGCCGTTGTGGTATTTGCCACTCTTATTATCATTATTAACTTGGTTACGGACGTCTGTTATGGCTTGCTGAACCCCAGGATCCGTTTTCAATAGACCGCCGTGGGGGTGACGAATATGCCGAAATTACTGCGAAAACTAAACTTCACCGCCGCCCTGAGTCTGGTCTTTTTAGTTGTACTGATTGGTGCGGCTGTATTCTCTCCGTGGGTGGCACCCCATGAGCCGATGCACCAGAACCTGTTGGTACGTCTGCAGCCACCGGCCTGGCTCGACGGCGGAACAATGGAGCATCCGTTGGGAACGGATAACATGGGCCGGGACATGCTCAGCCAGCTGGTCTACGGCACCCGCGTCTCGCTTTTGATTGCCTTCTTTGCTGTCCTGGTATCCGGGGGTATTGGATCCGTAATGGGGTTGTTTTCCGGGTACTATGGAGGCGCGCTGGAGAACGGAGTCATGCGGTTGGTGGATGTCCAGATGTCCTTGCCCTTTATTCTGCTGGCGCTGATTTTGCTTTCGGTGTTGGGGCCGGGATTTGTCAATATTGTCATTGTCCTTGTGGTGACCAATTGGATCTACTATGCCCGCTTGGTCCGCAGTGAAGTGATAGGGCTGAAAAACCATGAATTCGTGGAAGCGGCCCATGCAGTGGGCATGAGCAATCTGCGCGTCCTGTTTCGACACATTTCGCCGAACCTGGTGAATTCGATCATCGTCCTGGCCACGCTGCGCATTGCCAGCCTGATTCTGCTGGAGTCGGCGCTGTCTTTTCTGGGTTTGGGTGTTCAGGATATACCGACGTGGGGAGTGATGCTGGCTAACGGCCGGCATTACCTCAATAATGCCTGGTGGCTGGCGACATTCCCCGGTTTGGCCATCTTTTTAACGGTGTTGTCCATAAATCTGCTCGGCGATTGGCTGCGGGACGTCACCGATCCCCACATGCAGATATGACGCTTTTTCGTGCCAACAGGAAAGGAGCTAGCAATGGATATACGTAGTTTAGTCGCAGAAAACGCGGAGGCCATGGTCCATTGGCGCCACAGCATTCACGCCAGTCCAGAATTGGGTTTCAAAGAGTTTGAGACCACGAAATTGGTGGCAAGGGAGCTTTCCTCGGCCGGAATAGAACTGCGGCCCCTAGAAGCGGAGACCGGCGTTTTAGGCATATTGAAGGGCGGCCAAGGCCGCGGGCCAGTCATTGTACTCCGCGCCGATATGGACGCCCTGCCCATGGAAGAAGAGACAGGCGTTCCCTGGTCCTCGCAGAACCCCGGGGTCATGCATGCCTGCGGCCATGACGGCCATACTTCGGTCCTGTTAGGCGCGGCCAAGACGTTGGCGGCTCTGAAGGATCGGCTGCGCGGCGAGATCCGCTTTCTTTTTCAGCCCGCCGAGGAAACACTTTACGGGGCCCGCAAGATGATCGAAGCAGGCGTGTTGGAAAGCCCGCCCGCCGACTATGTCATGGGTTTGCACGGATCACCATTGGCTGAGGTAGGCCAGGTGGCCGTTCTGCGGGGCCCTGTCATGGCGTCCGCCGACATGTTTACGGTGACGTTCAGTGCCGACGGGGGACATGGTGCCTATCCCCACCGGACGCGGGATCCCATTGTGGCCGCAGGGCACTTCATCACTTCTGTGCAGGAGATCGTCAGCCGGCAGGTCAACACCCTCGACAGCGCGGTTGTATCGGTCTGTGCGGTGGAGGCCGGGACAGCTTATAACATCATACCCAAGAACGCTGTGTTGAAAGGCACAATCCGCACCCTGCGGGAAGAAGTGCGGGGCGAGATGGAAGCGCGTCTGCAGGAGAAGGTGGAGGGCGTGGCCAAAACTTTTGGCTGCCAGTGGAACCTGGACTTTATTCACGGCATTCCCTCGGTTTCCAACGATGACGCCATGGTCGACCGGCTCTACCGGGCTGCAGGCACTGTGTTGGGCAACGAAAACGTGGTGGATCCGGTACGTCCGCTGATGGGATCCGAGGACTTTGCCTTTTACGGCGAAATTGTGCCGCAAAGCTTGTTCTTTCAGTTGGGCTTTGTTGAACCCGGAGAACCCATCATTCACCTGCACAACAGCAAGTTCGATTTCAATGACAAAGCTTTGGTTCCCGGCGCCTCTGTCTTCTGCCAGTTTGTCTGGGACCTGTTGGGAAATGGTCAATGAAATGCCACGAGAAGCGAGCGGATGGCCGTGTCCATGGCCAACCGCTCGCTTTGCGCGTCGCAGGGCTGATTTTGGCTCTGCACCCTCTGTGGCTAGACATCATACCTAAGGGCGCTGGGATCCGGCGGGACGAAGCATGGGCATCCGCCGATCCCGTGCAGGACTAACCCTGTCTACGGCATGACCTCTATTTCGTAGCTTCCATAATACATGCTGCGGCCGTCCTTGTTGAGAACAAGATAATAGCTGCCGGCTGCTAGATCAGCGATGCTGTAGGTCTGCTCTTGGCCGCTGCGATGGCCGCTGCTGAATACCCGGTTCGACAGACCCCGGTCACTGAACACCTGCACAGAATTGAGGTTGAGACGGCCGTCTTCTTCATCCCAGCCATCATCGCCGCTGGTGGCAACCCGGAACTCCAGGGTTCCACTGTAACGATGGTCGATCACCCAAATGTCGCGGTTATCCGTGTCTTCTAGCTGGCCGCGGGTGCCTAGATCACCTGTTACCTTCTGGCCCGGGCGGATTGTCTGTACGCCCCGGTCCCGTGGATCGTCGTTGGGTTCTTGATCCGCTGGCCGGCTGAACGGTGTGTGGTCCGCATCGATGGTATAGCTGCCCCAGTACATGGAGCGGCCGTCCTTGGCCATCCGCAGATAATACGTGCCTGCTCTCAACGCTTGGATGCGGTAGGTCTCCCTTTGGCCGGACCCATGGCCCGTGCTGGAAATTCTCGTGGTGCCGTCGCTGTCATAGAGCTGGATGGAGGCTAGATTCAGCGCACCGTCTTCTGCTCGTATCGTCGTTCCGGAGCGCTCGCCGCTGGTAGAGATTTCTAGGTCTAAGTGTCCGTTCTGCGGCAGAACGATACGGAACCAGTCTTCTTGGTCTGCGGGTTCCTGCTGCCCGCGAGTGCCCAGGTGCCCCGTGGTCCGGTCGCCGGGATGCAGCGTTATGACCCCGCGGTCGTCAGGGCTGTCGTTGGGTTCGCGGTCTGCTTCCACGAGGAAGGGCTTGAAATCAGCCCGCAGGGTATAGCTGCCCCAGTACATGGAGCGGCCGTCCTTCACTACGGCAATATAATAGGTGCCTGCGCGCAGAGCGGAAACTTCATGGGTATTCTCTTGGCCGGAACCATGGCTGCCGCTGAAGATACGTGTTGTACCGTCGGAATCCATCAGTTGGATCCGGGCCAAGTTAAGGCTGCCGTCATCGGGGCGGATATCCTCTCCGCCGCGGCTGCCGCTGGTGGTGAGTTCCAGGTGAAGATGCCCGTTCTCGGGTATCGTAATCTTATACCAATCTTCCATGTCGGGGGCTCTGCCTTGTCCGCGCATGCCCAGGTGGCCGGTGACCGTCGAGTTTGGAGAAAGGACATTGGCTTCCTGGAAGCTGTCGTTAGGTTCCCGATCGGCGGGAACAGACACGGGCCGGAGCTCGATTTCGGCGCGGTATTCGCCGTGGTACATGCTGCGGCCGTCCTTTTGAAACTTGATGGTGTAGCGCCCGGCCCGAAGGTTGCTGAACACATGCGTATCGGTACTGCCGGAGCTCTGCCGGAAGGTATTCAATGATGTTGTGCCGTCGACATCGTAGAGCCGAGAACCGCTGAGCAGTAGGTCGGAACCAGTATGGACAGTAACAATTAGATCGCCATTGGCGGGCAGCTGCAGTGTATGTTCTTGAGATGGATGATCCTGTGTCAGAGTTCCCTGGACTCTGGTGTAAAAATGTTCCGGTTCCTGAATGGGCGGTGCAGGCGTTTCTGCCGCGGGAGGAGGAGCCGAATCCGCGATTTCGCCCCGGGCCCGAATCAACTGATCCAGTATGTCATACAAGTCGGCGAGAAAATCCGGGTGGGCAGCTTGGGCATCATCTGCCCTGATGACCGCGGCTTCCAGGCGCAGAATGGCGTCATCTAAGTACTCGGTATCAATGGCGGGGTCGGGAGCCGGCGGTTCCCAAGTGCCATAGGCGCCTCCTGCGGCCGAGAGGGCCAGCCAACAAAGCACGGCAATGAAGAAGATGCTGCGCATAATCATCAATCCTTTCCAAAACAGTATCAGCCCGGTGGCCGTTCTGGAAACCTAGCAGCGATCGCTAGAACCGAGACTATCGCCGAGGCTGTGAGCCTGCATTCGTCGCTGTAAACGAGAATTCCTTCTTTTCCGACAAAAACGCCCGCCTACCTCTGTGTACCGGAAGGACAAGCCGGAATGGCCGCTGTGAGGGCATGAAGGCTGGTAGCATTACACGTTCCGGCGAAGTGCCCGGCTTTTCTGAAGGATTGACAAACATCTGTCACACCAAATCGGTTTGACAGATGCACCCCTGGCCGCATTTTCTGACATTTCCGTAGTAAGATGGGAGTGTGCGCCTGCGTAGAACAGGGATGGGATATATGGAGATCTTTCCGAACCCGTGCAGGTCCCCGTGCTTGGAAGGTCAGAACTACGGCTGCACAGGTGTACGCGTTTTTGATGTGGGTGCTGCAGAAACCAAACTTTTCGAGGAGGGATTGCTTTGCAGGTAGAAATGCGTCGTTGGCTGCTGTTGTTAGCCGCTGTTTTGTTGATCAGCGGCTGTGGGGGAAATACCATGCCTACATACAGTATCGTGGGGACGGTCTTGGATGCCGAGGGGCAGGGCGTATCCGGCGTGAAGATCGAAGCTGGCGGGACAGGGACAGAGACGAACGACGACGGGGAATATTTCTTTGATCAGCTATCGGGCGTTACTGCGATTGCAACGCCGGAGACGGAGGACTACGTATTCTACCCGCGCCAATATACTGTTTCCGCTGGCGGCACGGTAGATGCATTTGTTCGCTACCAGTCGTTACCATTGGGTGAAGATGCCGCCGTTCCCGACAGCGGCGTGGCAGCCTTTGCCGGCATTGGCCTGCTGGACTTCCGAGACGCGGGATTGGAACCTGGGGATACGGCCACCGTAAGCGATGCTTCTGAGGCCACACCGGCGGAGGGCATGACAAAGGCAGGTGCTGTGGTCAAAATACAGGTGGCCGGGCAGCTCGAAGGTCCTGTACAGCTGCTGTTAGCCGCCGACACATCTGAGAACAGTGCCATGTTTCATGGACAAGACGGCCATTGGCAGTACGTCTCCAGTGAATTTCAGGGTGGGTATCGGGAAGCTTCCGTTGAGGCGTTCTCCCTCTACGGGGTGTTCTCCGCACCCAGACCCCGGAGCCTGCCTTGGCTCCTCTCCCCGGTGATGTAACCGGAGGAACTGCCATTGAAATAAGCCCCCCGGATCATGCTGCCGTTTATTACACCATAGACGGCACGGTACCGACACTGGAGAGCATACTCTATGATGCAGACACTGTCATTTCTGTTGGTGATGAAGGGCTGACGATCCGAGCCATGGCGCTGCTGCCCAATCATCGCCCCAGTGCCATTGTTCATGGCGAATATGCAGTCGCCGACAACGGCGACTCCGACAATGGCGACGAGGGAGACGGGGAAGATCTCTCAGGGCTGGATCGACGTCTGACTCTATCGGTGGGCGGGGAGTCCTTTGACATGATCTTAGTGGAACGGGGTACGTTTCCAGGGCCTAGTGAATTCATCACCCGGACAGTGGTGCGTTCATTCTATATGGCCGATAGGGTCGTGACCTATGATCTTTGGTCGCATGTCTATGATTGGGCAGTCACTGCCGGCGGACCAGGGTACCAATTTGCCAATGAAGGCCGTCAAGGCGGTATGCGCTACGACAACACAGGGAACCTGATCGAGGATAATCCCGTACCTGGATCCACCGGCCAGCATCCTGTGACAAAGGTCAATTGGCGCGACGCCGTCGTTTGGTGCAACGCACTTTCGGAGTATCTCGGCATTGAACCGTATTATCTTTATGACGGTGAAGTCTTCCGCAATTCCCAAGTGCCTGACTACGACAGGCTGCTCTTAGGCAATACGGGCAGTGAGGGCTTTAGGCTGCCCGCCGATTTTCAATGGGAACTGGCTTCTAGAGATCGGGGCAGTGACAACCGTGACGATGGAATCGAAGTTGATGGCCGCTATTGGACACCGGCCAATTACGCATCCGGTGCTCAGGACAGTACCGATAACACCCAAGCCACCGATGCCGTAGCCTGGACCAGCAGCAACACGGGAGGAGCGTTTGGCGGCACTACGAAACCCGTGGCACAATTGAATCCCAATGAGCTGGGCTTCTACGATATGGGGGGCAATGTCTGGGAATGGACCAGCCGCCTGGACTCTCAGTCTCTCTGGTGGGGAAGCGGACAGTATTTCGTGCGCGGCGGCAGTTGGGCCGATCCAGCCAACAACGCTGCTGTGGCCGTGGACAATGTAAGCATGCCCGGAACTCCGGATAATGTGGGCATACGGGTGGTGCACCGCATACCCTAACCGGCGGAACGAATAACCGCAGCCCCAAGCGGAGCTGTTGTTGCGGCGCCGATAAAGCAAGGCCAGCGGAAACTCTGAAGGGAAGTTCTGCTGGCCTTCGGCGCGTGTAGGCAAAACACGGACCGGCCGCGCGGCTGCAAAACAAACAGCCCCTGCTGGAGGGGCTGGCTACAGTGCCGTTGGTGCAGGTGCCAATCGATGGAAGCTGTGGCCTGCTGTGTAGAAGGCGGCCGCTGGCACCTGTTTATTCTTCGTTTAAGTTCATTTTCATGATGCTTCGGAACTTCGATCCAACCGTTCGCTCCAGCTCAAAAGGCTCTCCTTCCAAAAGTGGGTAGGACTGCAGGAACGTATCTATGGAGCTGATATCTTCCTCGTCCAAGGTGAAATCGAAGATCCGGCTGTTGGATTCGACGTGTCTGCTGTTTCGCACTCCAATGATACTGGCCGCCACGCCCGGTTGGCTTAGAATGTATTTCGTGGCTACAAGGGAAGTTTCCACCCGGTGTTTTTCGGCGATGGCAGACAGCAGCTGCAGCAGTTTCTGGTACCCTTGCAATCCTAACGTTTCTTCAATCACCTGCAGGTATTTCACCTGGGAGCGGGTTTCCGGCTCCGGGAAGTCCTGCCCTAAGTATTTCTCCGATAGCAGCCCGCCGGCTAACGTACCGTAGCAGAAATGATGGATGCCCTGCTGCCGGCAATAGTCCAAGAGCCCTTTTTCCGGGCGCCGGTCAAGCACAGAGTACTGGCTTTGACAGGACAGAATCGGGATCCCCGCATCGACGATCTCCCGCAGATGCTCGGTGTCAAAGTTGGTTACGCCAATGTGCCGGATTTTGCCTTTTTCTTGCAGCTGCCTTAGATGGCCGGCTGTTTCCACATATCCTTTGACATCATAGTTCCACCAGTGGAACTGCACTAGGTCCACAGTTTCTCGATGGAGCCGCTGCAGGCTTCTGTCGATAATACTTTCTGTGTAGGCGAAGTCCACCTCCGGCAGCAGATTGATGTCGGGCACGTATTTTGTGTGGATTTGAACGTCGTCAGGGGATGCGCTCCTGCCCGTCCTGAGTTCGTCTAGAAAAGACCCCAGAAACTCCTCTGCCCCCGTGTAGATATCGGCGCAGTCAAAGGTCGTAAAGCCCCGCTCCACCAAGGCGTGAAATGCTTTCATGACGTCGCGCATATCCAGTTGTTCTTTCAAACTGTGGCCTTGGGATAGCTGCCAGCAGCCGTTAATGACCCTGCTGATCGTGTAGTTGTCATGTAACTTCAGGCGTTCGGCCATTGCTTTACTCTCCTTCGCGGATCGGTTCTATGGTACATTCAGAGTGGCGAAATTCTTGGGTGCCCGTGCGGGTGATCTTAAATACTGCTCCGCAATTGGGGTCGGGACAGGCAATGAGGCTGTCGGACAACATCCAGTCGTTGGCCTGCAGGACCCGCTGTTTGGCCGGCAAAAGGGGCAGCAGCGCGCTCAAAGCATACATGGAGAAGGAACTGTTTTCCGGGAACACTAAATCTTCGCCGACGACCAAGAAATAATCTCCGGCATTGTGGCCGCAGACCATGGGGCGGTCAGTTTCAACGACCTCCACTCTTAGATTATATAATGTGAATGAATCGTTCACAGAATTTCCTCCCTTACGCAGCGTCAGCCTGTCTGAACAATAGACCACCTTTGTTTTGACACCATGCAGGAGGTGTCGGCCTGTGGTGTCGCATTGCCCGGCGGATATGCATGTGCCCAGGGTGACAGCATCATTCCATGAAGCTGACGGATGGTATTCCCTGCCAGAAGTCCCCTATAGTGACTTTTTGGGCAACGGTTTACGTCATTTTAGCACATTGGTACCTAGGACGCAATTGCTACGCTGCGACCTACTGCTTACCACCATCACCATTATCCAAGGTGTTTCGCATTCAATTACAGTTTTTGTTCACAGGGCAACATCGGGATAGGTCGAGGCTGCTTGTGTTGGACAATTGTTCCCAGGCCAGCAGCCAGTTTGTCTGCTCGTCCAAAAACGCACTGTCCAAAGACTCTAAACCCTGGCATTCTGTGATGGTGGCAATCAACTCATAGTGGCGGATGGCGATGAAGGAAAAAATGGCCTCTACTTCTTGGACACTGAGAGTTCGATGCCTGCTATAGCCGCGGTAAAAGCGTTCAAACCTGGCAAGCGTCTTGTTGTAGGCCAACGGGTCCAGCCGATTGAAGTTCGTGGCGTCACTAAGCGTAGCTGCGTCGATCATGGCAGCGGCTTGTCCTGCAACGTCAAAGTCAAACAAAACATACTTCCCTACATCGTTCTTTAACATATTCCCGGAGTGGAGGTCACCATGGCAGAATCCCAGCGGCAAGTCTTGCATACTCTCCCACAGCAGTTCTCCATATTGTTCCAAGCAACGGGTTTTGCTACGTTCATAGCCGACTGCCTTAAGAATTCTCGTGCAGCGATCGATGTAGAAATCTTTCCCCCTGCGCAGCAAGGGATGTTCATATTTCTCCATAACTCCGTGGAGCTGGGCTATCTGCTCGCCTATTTCCACGATATCTTGATCAATATCCGGCTCCTCGCCCCCCGCATACTGGAACAAAACACCTATGCACCGCTTCCCAGTTATGTGAAACCACACGTATTGCTCATCGCTTTCCGTTGGAATGATTGAAACCACAGGATAGTCATGGGCAGCCAAAAACTTAATTATCTGGACCGATTGCAGTGCTTGCTCGGAGTGAAACGGACGGTACAGCTTTAGAACATACTTTCGCGTGTCGCTTGCGGCGATATATACATGGCCGATCATTTCCCTATGCAAGTGGATATGAGTTATCCTCAGGTCATAGTGTTGATTTAGCACATGTGTCAATCCATCAAGGTCCAAATAGGATTCAACTGTGTTCAACGATCCATCCTCCTTCCCGGATTCCCATGTCTCATCTTTCCTTTTCCACCCTATGAGCAGTACTCCTGTTTCATGTCCCTTGAAACGTATTCGGCAGCCAGCAAAGAACACGATGTAATCCTTCTCCCAGCATGACTCGCTGACGCCGATCAAGAGTTGTATTGGTGTTAGGCCGGAAAGCATGGTGAGTTCGTCTATGCCATGGAAAGTGAATGACATAGAAGGCATAAACGACGCAGCACCGCCGGTACAACCAATCGTTGGGCTTTGTGCGCTAGACTCCGAAGTCAAGATATACGGATTCACAAAGCGGCAGTGCACCCATCCCCGAGGGCCCCTTGGCTCGGTACCACAGAAGCAAAAATAGCGCAGCTTTTGGCCGAAAACAGCTGCACACATACCAGCTGGAAGCAGACTTGCTGTGCGCTATCCAGTTTCTCAAGAAGAGACGCGGGAAAACACCACCTTGATGTCGAATGATTGTAGAAGTAAACGATGGGCCGTGCACAACCTCAGATTCGCTGGGAAGCAGGGGAGAAGCTGCGGCCGGGGCATTTTAGAGCGGCATGTGCCTGCAGGAGAATCACTAGAACCAAGCTCTTCGGGGCTTAATCATCGAGGAAATAGACTGCAAAGGAGTGGTACAGCTGTGACAAATGGCGTGATGATGCAGTTCTTTCATTGGTATTTACCAGACGACGGGTCGCTGTGGACGCAGCTGGCTGAAGAAAGCGGTGCCTTGGCGGAGGCAGGCTTTACCGCCGTATGGCTTCCGCCGGCCTATAAAGGCATTGGCGGCGCCAATGATGTGGGCTACGGTGTCTATGACCTATTCGACCTCGGTGAGTTCAACCAGAAGGGCTCAACTCGAACCAAGTACGGAACGAAGGATGAATACGTGAGAGCTATCGAAAAGGCTCACGAAAACGGAATGCAAGTCTATGGGGACATCGTCTTCAACCATAAAATGGGGGCCGACAAACCGGAAGAGTTCAAGGCCACTCCATATAATCCGGATAATCGTCAAGAGCCCATTGGGGAGTTGCAGCCCATTAAGGCATGGACACATTTTACCTTTCCTGGCCGGGGCAACAGATATTCCAAGCTGAAATGGCACTGGTGGCATTTCAATGCCGCCGATCACAACGCCTTTGACGAAGATACGGAGGCGGTCTACCTGTTCGAGGGAAAATCCTTTGACTTGGATGTGGACAGGGAAAAGGGCAACTTTGACTACCTTATGGGCTGCAATTTGGATATCAACAACGAAGAGGTACAAAAGGAATTGAAACGCTGGGGCGTATGGTACCTGGAACAGACCCAGGTTGACGGATTTCGCTTCGACGCTGTCAAACATGTCAGGTCGGGGTTTTTCCTTGACTGGCTTCATCATGTGGAGGAGCAGACCGGCAGGGACTTGTTTGGCGTGGGTGAGTATTGGTCTACGGACAAAGAAGCCTTGACGAAGTTTCTCGATGGCAACGGCTGCAACATCCTTCTCTTCGATGTCATCTTGCATTATAATTTCGCCGACGCAGGCAAACGGGGATCTGATTATGACTTGCGGGAAATATTTACCGACACCTTGGTCCAACTACAGCCCGACTGCACTGTCACCATGGTGAGTAATCACGATTCGCAGCCGCTCCAGGCTTTGGAGTCCGTGGTTGAGCCATGGTTCAAACCACTGGCCTACGCGTTGATCCTCTTGCGCCGGGAAGGTTATCCCTGTGTGTTTTACGCCGATTACTACGGTGCCCATTATAAGGATACAGGCAGCGATGGCGGAGAATACGAAATATGGATGGAAAGTTACCGGCAGTGGATCGATGCGTTCCTGCACGTACGCCACGAATATGCCTATGGAGAGCAGTACGATTACTTCGATGAACCCGGGTGCATTGGGTGGACACGCACGGGAACCGAGGATCATCCCGGTGGCCTGGCGGTGGTAATGAGTATGGCTGAAGACGCAAGCCGGTCTATGCAGACGGCGTCGCCCAACATGGTCTATGTGGACGCCACGGAGCAAAGCGACACGCAGGTTACCACTGACAGTGAAGGATGGGGCGACTTTCCCTGCCCCGGGGGCTCTGTCTCCGTTTGGATTCCCGCAAAAAGAACTGACGGATAAGGGCCGGCAAAACAAAACACGTCGTACGGACGATGTACGACGTGTTTTGCGCGCCTTGGGAGTTTCTTTGCCGGGAGGCAGCGTGAACGAGGGCCGGCTCGGCACTCCGACAGAGCGCCTGCCAGGAAAAGAAGTGGTTCGGGCAGGGGTTTCGCTCGGACAGACGTCATTTCAGGGCAGCGCCCAGTGAGGAAAATCGGGCATGGTCCCCCGCTGGCAGTGTTCCAGGGCATGGTGGCCTTCTGCAACGAAGCCGTAGAATTCGGCCTCCATTCCCCATACAACAGCGTCCAAGCCATACTGGAGCCGCAAAAGAAAACACTGCAGGATATCTTCTTGACTCCAACTGCGCCCATAGCCTTGGTACAAAGCTTGCAGGAGGTGCGGGCGCTGCAGCCATTCCCAAGAGGGGTAGCGGCTGAAGTCATTGACCCAGAGATCCCACTGGGAGAATTCGAAGTCAATGATGCCGGATAGCTGCCCGCCGGTGTTCACCAGCCAGTTGTCGGGGCCGAAATCGAGGTGGCACGGTGCGGGAGGACTGTTTCGGAACACATCCGTGTATTGCATGGCGCGACGCAAGAGGGCCTGCTCTTTCCCATCGATATATTGGTGCGCTACGGCTTTATCAATGGCACGGGCGAGGCGCAGGGAAACGAACTGCACCGGATCCGCCACTGCTTCCTGCTGCGGCGAACCATCCCGCCTGCAGGGACCAAAGAACGTCCCCTGTTTGCAGCTGTGCAGACTGGCCAAACATGCCCCCGCCTGCCGCCACACATCGGCTTCGCCGTCGCGGCCCATGGGTGGCTCCCGCAGCGGCCGTCCCGGAAGAACCGTGACCACAACGGCAAACGGTTCCTGGTCTCGCACTGCCAGCAGGCGGGGTGTCCAACCTTCCAGGGCCTGCGACCATTGTTCGTAGCCGTGTACTTCCCGTTCCCACCTAGCCCTATGCTGGAAGGTCTTCAGCAGGAAAGAGTCCGAGCCTGTCTTGAACATCTGTACGGACGAACGTCCATGGATGCGGCGGTCCCCCTCTAGGAAACGGATGGCGCCAAAATGCTTACGGCACCAGGCCTTGATTTCAGCGGCTCTTGCGGTAGGATCCATCCCCTGCGCCCCTTTCATGGCAGCAGTTGCATCTGGCGGGCCATGGCAGCTGCTCTGGTTCGGTTTCGCACTCCTAATTTACCATAAATGTTGCTGGTGTGCCATTTGACCGTTCCCAAGGAGAGGTACAGCGTCTGGGCAATGGCTTCGTTAGACAGGCCTTCACTGATTAACTGGAGTACTTCCCGTTCCCTCTCGCTGAGAGCTTCTATGAGGCCGTCGGCTGCTCCCGGCACATCAGCCGCGGCCTCTGCAGCCCGTTCGCCGTCTTTGCCGTTGCCAGAGCGGTCTGCAAGGCGCTGGCTGGCTGCCGGAGGATGCATGTCGTCCATGAGCTGCCGAATCCAGCCGGCCAGTTCATGGTCGGCGCTGCCCCGTCTGTGCAGCAGCCGCTGCCATACTGCAGCGCACTCCCTTCCATAGTCGATAAACGTCTGATAGAACCCGCAGGGTTTTCCTATCTGCAGGGCTTCATCAAGAGCTTCGTCTGCCGCCGCATCGTTTCCCCAGCGATGTTCCAGGACAGAGAGGGTCAGCTGTGACTCCAGCCACAGGCGGCGGTACTGTCCCTGTTCAGCCAAGGCCTGCACTTCCCTGAGCATGCTTCTGCAGCGGTGCTGCGGCGGCTCCGGCTGCGCTGCGTTCCAATGGACCGCGAGCAGGCGGCCCCGGCCCTGACCTGGGGCCACAGGGCCGTCGCTGTTTGTCTGCAATCTTTCCAGCACACCTCCAGCCCCGTCGGGGCGGCCCAAGGCCAGCAGAGCGAACCCTTTCCAGACCGCGGCGTTGTCCGTAATGAACAGCGGCAGTGCCAGATCGCGGTTGATCTCCTCTATGTCGGCAGCCACACGTACTGCGGCATCGTAGTCTTGAGTGGACATACAGAAGGCCGCCTTGGTCAGCAAATTCCAGCAGAACGACGGCGTTTCCGGCTCACTGAAATGCAATCCCCGCTCAAGACAGCGTTCTGCTTCAGGCAGGTGCCCCGCTTCCCGCTTAATTTCCGCGAGCAGTGTCCACAAAAGACCGATTCGGGGAATGCGGTCGTATCCAGTTTGCCTGGCTTCCTTCAGCAGCTGCGTGATTAGCTCCTCGGCCTCCCGGAAGCGCCCTAGGCAGGCCAGGCTGGTAGCCCGTTTGAACCCGGTGGTAAGACTGGGATTCATCACACGGCGTCCGCTTAAATGGGCTTGTTGGTAGAACTCGTCGGCTCTCTGAGGATTGTCGGTGAAGAGCCAGCTGTCTCCGGAATAGATGGCTGCATTCATAAGCCAGTAATGGTTGTGCTCAGGCAGCAGCTCCAGAGCCCTTTCTGCAGTTTCACGGGCTACCTCGAACTGGTTGCGGCACACATGGTAATAGGCTTTGACCGCTTCTAAGGTTCCGCGGAACCCAGCATGGGTTTCCGGATCTTCATACCCCAGACTTTCCGCCAATGCAATGCAGCGCTGGGCTTCGTCGTAGCCGCGGTAGATCAAACAGTACAGAACTTTGTGCACCGCCAGACTGGGATGCTTCTGCAAAATGTTGTCGGGAAGGGCCTCCAGGCAGCGGTTCAGATGCTTCCAGCCATCGGTGATGCGGATGGAGTCATAGTGTTCGTGAAGAATGGCGCCTACCTGCGCCAAATCCCCTGCGGCCAGGGCATACCGGACAGCTTCGCCCGGTTCGCCGTTGTTCAAAAACCATTGGCCTGCCTTCCTGTGAAGGTCGTCTGCTGCCTGGGGTTCCGTACGCTGCAGATGGTAGCGCAGTTGTTCTGCAAACAAGGGATGGTAGCGGTACCAAGTACCTTCTTCATCCAAGGGAATCACAAAGACATTGTCGCGCTCAAGCTCACAAAGAATCTCGCTGCTGTCCTCTCGGCCGGTCAGAGCATGGCATAGCGGCCCATGAAAGCGATGGAGAACAGCGGTTTTGCAGAGAAAGTCCCGGCGGCTTTCCGGCTGCTGAAAAAACACCTCTTCACTGAGGAAATGCAGTATATGGCGCTGGCTGCCAGTGAAGCTCTCGATGAACTGCTCGACGTTGTCCACTCGGGTTAAGGAAAGGGCAGCAAGATGCAGTCCGGTGATCCATCCTTCTGTCTTGCGGTGCAGGGCACGGATCTGTGACGAACTCAGCGAGGACAGCTGCAGCCCTTGGAACAGTTCTGCCGCTTCTTCTTCGGAGAACTGCAGATCGGCCAGCCGAACTTCTTCCATGCGGCCCTTACCCCTCCACCGGGCCAGCGGCCACGGCGGATCGGAACGGCTTGTGACCACCACGTGGACCGTGGGCGGTGCATGTTCCAAAAAGAAGACCATGTCTTGATGGATATCCCTGTTTTCAATCACATGATAATCGTCAAGGACCAAGAACAGGGCACGGCCGCACTCGAAGAGGTCATTCAAAAGGGCCGTCAGGAAGGCGGGCGCGGCCTGCGATGGGGCGATGGGACCGGCAGAATGCAGCGCTTCCCGCGTTCCGCGGCCCAGTTCTGGATCGATAGTCTGCAGAGCAGCGGCGAAATAGAGCCAGAACCGTTCCCGTTCGTTGTCCTGGTGGTCCAGGGAGTACCAGGCTGCTTGGGCATCTGTCTTAGCCACCCAGGCGCGCGCAAGGGTTGTCTTCCCAAAACCCGCCGGCGCTGAGATTACAGTCAAAGGCCAGGCAAATCCTTCCGGGGTGCTCAGGCCCCGGTTAAGCCGTTCCTGGATCTGCGGGCGGGCCAGAATATTGGCTGTCAAAGGCGGCAGATTCGTCTTGATGCGCAGTATATCCGATACCATCACGCGTTCCCCCTGGCGCAGCACATTTGTTTCTTCCTTTCGACACTGGCTGAATACATACCTCTGCTGTCCGAAAGTTAGGATCGCGGGTTGGCTGGCCACAACCCAACTATCGTCAGGTCCATGAACGATACCTTTGGTCTAAGATGGAGACAAGAAAGCCATCACAGTCAGGGGGATCGTGCCATGGAACACCAATCGCTGCATATCCTGCACTGGGTATTGTCAACAGACCGGGCAATCATCGGTGTGACGTGGGTGCATAAGCAGCGGGCATGCAGCGTAAACATTGTCCTGGGCTGGGGTGAGCTCAGCGTTGTATGGGAGGTGCGCAATGAGCGTCAGGGGTGCTAGCGATAGGAACAGGTGGCAGATCCATGTGCACTGCAGCGGTCACTTGGACAAATGGGCAGAAGACTACTTGCATGGGGCCTGCATTACCTGCAGGAACGACGGAACGTGCTGTGTAAAGGGGGACCTCCCGGACATGGCTGCGGCGTATGGATTGCTGGTTTGGCTGCGGGATGCTGGTGTGAACGTGTTGTATCTTCAGATGAATAAGCGAGCAGAGGAGGATAACGATGAATCGGACGTGTGAGGTGTTGGTGCACCATCAGGCAGAGGGAAGGCGGATGGGTGATCGGCCGAAGGACGGCATGCCGGCCGTGCAGGGGCAGTACACCACGGCACTCCACGCTGTTGACAGAAGCCAAGTGCATACAGCCGGTGGGAAAGGTGCCAACTTAGGAGAGATGATCCAGGCCGGCCTGCCCGTGCCCGGAGGCTTTGTGGTCACAACCGGCGCCTATGCCCGTTTCACCGCCGCCAATCAACTGGATGAGCGCATAGACCGTATTCTAGAGGAGATGGATGGCGAAGACAATGCTTCCATGCAGGATGCGGCCGACGCCATTTGGCAGATGTTCGGCGCTGCTGTTATACCCGCGGACATTGCCTGGGATATCCAACGGGCCTTTGCGGCCATGCCTGGAAGAACTGCCGCCGTGCGGTCTTCTGCCACGGCTGAAGATCTGCCCGGCATGTCCTTTGCCGGACAATATAACACGTATCTGCATGTGGCAGGCGGGGACGAACTGCAAATGGCCATTAAGAACTGCTGGGCATCGTTGTGGAATTACAGGGCTCTGGCCTATCGGGTTCGCTGGGGCATCGGCAGTGGGAACCTGGCCCATGCTGTGGTGGTTCAGGCCATGGTAGATGCCGAGAAGGCCGGCATCTTGTTTACCGCCAATCCGGTCAACGGACGTCGTGACCAAATGCTTCTCAATGCTTCGTGGGGATTGGGGGAAGCTGTGGTCAGCGGTGAAGTCACACCGGATCAGTGGGTGATGGAGACCGGATCCGGCCGGATTATTGAGGAACGGGTGGCGCGCAAGCAGGTCATGACCGTACGTAAAGATAGGGGCACAGTCACACAGGACGTCCCTAGAGAGCACCGGGACACAGTCTCACTGAATCGTGAAGAGCTAGAATCCCTGCGGCAGCTGGCCGTGCGCACGGAGGAGTATTTCGGCTGCCCCCAGGACATCGAATGGGCCGTGCAGGGAGATCGAGTCTATCTTGTACAAACTCGGCCGATTACATCGTTGTATCCCCTTCCCCAACGGCGCGGGGACGACGATGATCTGCGGATATGGCTGAACTTCAGTCTCGTGTCCCAGAGCATGCATGAACCCTTTACCCCCATGGGTGCAAGCGTTTTCCGCAAGACATTCTTGGCACCGGCGCAGCTCTTTGAATCACGCATCCGGGATGAGCGCGATCTTTGGTGGCTGCAGTGCGTCGGCGGGCGGTTTTTCTTAGATTACACGGAGCTGCTGCGCAATCGCAGATGGTGGCGCCGGGCCATTGTCAATGATTTCATCTCTGATCAGGAACCACTGACCGCCCAATGCCTTCTGCAGTGGCTGGAGCGGAACGAAGCAGATGTGACCAGCGGAAGAAGCAGAGCCATTCCATGGATGCTGCGCAAGCTCATACCCTGCCTTAAGATCGCTGGGCCCATGATAACTGCAGGCCTATGGGGAACCCTGTTTCCGCTGAAAGCCCGGGAAAAAGCGCTAAACGCCTGGAAGCGCACTGTGCAGAGAGTTAGAGAGACAGCCGGCCAACTGCATACCACAGAGGAGAAGCTGCGCTTCATTGAAGAAATGACGGGGCGGTACACTTTGGAAGGATTTTCTACCCTGTCTTACATCGCACCGTCGTTTAGTAATGTCGAGAAAGCAGAGAAGATCGCAGCACCGTATCTGGATGACCATTCTGATTTCCGCAAAGTCGAGCAGTCCCTTCCCCACAATGCAACCACTAATATGGGCATGGAGCTGATGCAGATCGCGAAAGAGCTGGATCAGAGAAATGAGAATGCACATTTGGATCAGCCGGAAATTCAACGGTTCTTAGAGTGCTACGGCCACCGGTCCAATCAGGAAGTGGACCTGGGAGTTGCCCGTTGGGATGAAGAGCCGGAATATGTGGTCAGCATTGTCCAGTCCTATATAGACAACCAAAGTTATGAGCAGGGGTTAAACAAGTTCTACAACGGGCAATCCGAGGCCCGGGAGGCGATCGAACGGATTGCAGAGAAGCTTCGCAACGCCGGCGCCCGGCGCCAAGCCAAGAAAGTGGTAAAGCTTCTGAACGATTACCGCAGCGTTTTTGGATTGCGGGAAGAATCCAAGTTTGTCCTGACCCAGATCAATCACGTGTTTCGGCAGCTGCTTTGGGAGATAGGCGGGGAACTAGTGGAGCAGGGCAGGCTCGACCATGCCGGAGATGTGTTCTTTGTGCACTGGGAAGACCTTCAGTCCCATGGGCCCCTCCAGGGAGCGGCAGCAGCCAACAGAGAGGAGTATCACCGGTTCCGAAGCTTCACTGCACCCCGGGTTCTGAGCAGTACAGGCGAAGCTGTCCACGCTGTCCCAGAGACCAGCGATGGAGTGTTGACAGGCGTTCCGGTATCCGCCGGCGTCTATACGGGTACGGCCCGGGTTCTGCATTCGCCCGAAGAAGGCCACAGGCTGCGGAGCGGCGATATTCTTGTAACCCAAGGGACAAATCCCGCCTGGACGCCGCTGTTCTTAAACCTCGGTGCTATTGTCATGGAGACTGGCGGTCCCATATCCCACGGTGCTGTCGTCGCCAGGGAGTACGGTGTGCCGGCGGTGGTGGGAGTGGCTTCCGCCGTGGATGCCATCGCAGACGGCCAGCGCATTCGCGTCAACGGCGAATCCGGACAGGTGCAGCTGCTTGATGCAGACCTCCCATAACAACACGGCTGCGCGTCAGGCTTGCCACAGCTGTCAGTTTTAGGAAGGTGTTTCAAAATGAAAGGAGTGTTTAAACATTGCAATTTCACAGTCGTTTTGGTTCCATTTATTACGAGTTGCATGGTTCGAAGGAAAATCCGGCCCTGGTCTTTACCCATGGCGGCGGGCTCAATGGAAGAATGTTCAGCGAGCAAATTGCGGCTTTTGAGGGCGGATACCGCATTTTGAACTGGGATATGCCCGGCCATGGACGCTCTAGTGCCTTGACCGAGGCCATGGATCTATGGCAGACAGCGGAATGTCTCACCGATCTGATGGCCCGTTGCGGACTATCCGAGGCGGTCTTGGTGGGGCAGTCCATGGGAGTTTGGGTAAATCAATTCGCGGCCTTGGACCAGCCCCATCTGGCCAGGGCTCTGGTCAGTATCGGCGGCGGACCGATTAACCAAGCGATGGCACCGCGTGAACTCTTTCTGTACCGCACTGCCCTGCGGTTGAGCCGCCTGCTGCCAGCCAATTTGATCTTCACTCGGGCGGCCCGGGAGAAGACAGTGACTGAAGACGCACGGAACTTCTACTGGAACTCCATGCACGCCATGGGCAAGCAGCAGTTCCTATGGATGCTGGCCGGAACCATGGAAGCATGCGCCCGGCCGGCGGAGAAGGGCCCAGAACAACCCATCAGCATTATACACGGCGAACACGAACAACCGCGATCGCTGTTGAATAAGGGCAGGGTTTGGCACGACAGCCTGGAGAACAGCCATTTTGAGGAAATACCGCGTGCCGGCCATAATGCCAACATGGACAATCCGGAAGCGTTTAACCGAAGTCTAGAGCGATTTTTGACGGCAGTGGAGTATGGGAGGTATGTCAGTTAGCCGGCGCTGGGCCTGCTCTTCTTGAGTGGGCCTTTCGTATATTCTGCGGGTCCATCATGCGTTTTTGTGCACTATGATCAGATAAGACGCACGGGGTGTGAAGTTAGATCAGCCCCGAATGCAACGGACCATGGCATGACAAGCCGTCAGACTGAAGCGGAGAACCAGAATGCACGGGCAGACTGCATAGGGAGGAAACTGGACTGCTTATGGAGAACGGGATGCTGGAAAAGGCAGCCGTTTCCTTGGCCCACAGGGGACAAACCCGGGTACGATTGGGCTCTCTAACATCGCCAAGGAAACGTAAGAATCCATGCCAGAAGCTGTTGCAGAGACACTGCTTCATTGGCGGCGGCGGAAACCGCGGACGCGGCATTGTAGGGAAACAAGAATACGGAAAGCGAGGCGTTTGTTGATGAAAGTAGCAGTGATCGGGTGCGGGACTATTGCCAATTCGGCTCATATCCCGGCCTACATGAAAAACGACAAAGCGGAAATTGCTTATTTCTGCGACATCATCCCAGAGCGCGCCGAACAGGCTGTGGAGACGTACGGCTGTGGTGTGGCCGTGACCGATTACAAGGATATACTGAAGGACGAAACGGTGGATGCGGTGTCTGTGTGTACGCCGAACAACGTTCATGCAGCCATTGCCATCGATTGCCTCCATGCTGGAAAGCATGTCCTCTGCGAGAAACCCGCGGCTCGGAACATGGATGAAGTGAAGAAGATGCAAAAGGCCCAGCATGAAAGCGGCAAAGTGTTGAACATCGGTGTGGTCAACCGCTTCAACAAGAGTGTCAATATGATCAAAGATTACATTGATGCCGGCAAGTTGGGCGATGTCTACCACGTTTATGCCAGTTTCCGCTCCCATCGCTCCATTCCCGGTCTGGGCGGCGATTTCACCAACAAGGATGTGGCGGGCGGCGGTGTGCTCATTGACTGGGGTGTTCACTTTCTGGATATTGTCATGTACTGCTGCGGTGACCCCGCTCCGAAGACCGTCACGGGGGAAACGTTCTCCAAATTGGGCAAAGATATGGAGAACTATACCTACAA
>PUOC01000322.1 GCA_003551965.1 Clostridiales bacterium
CAGTTGTACAAATTCTGTGACTAGAATGTGGCGCTGCAGAAGCAAGCCAATGGCTGTGACTGTTTTCTGGCGGATCAAGATCAGGCCGGCCACATACGAAAGCGGGCCCGTGGCAGCAGCCGATTGAGCCACTGTCACGGAGCCCACAGCCTGCGGCAGCCATCGGTCCGAAGACGAACCATGCCTGTTGGGTTGGACGCGGAAAAACAGACATGTGCCCCGAGCGTCTGCTGCATGGTTCAAGAGCTGGGCGCGGGAGAAGCCGGTGCCATGCAGGATGCGGCCATGTCCGTAATGTTATGGGAGAGGCGTTCCGGGGAGGTGTTGGCGCGACTCGGCGCGGCGGCAAAGTGGCGTAATGGCAGACGCTTGTGCCGAGCGTTCAGCTCATGATGCGGAAGTACAGGCCGCCGGCAATGGCAATGATGGAAAGGCTGAGTCCGGTGACAGCCAAACGCTGGAGCTGCGAACGCAGTCCGATGGCGGAGAAGGCCAGGGCCAACGCGCCCAGCAGGATATCCAGCCACAGGACGCTGATGATACTGAGTATAAAGCCGCCGACGGCGGGGCCTCTCAGATCTGGAGGTTTCGGTGATGGGTGGGACATAGGAACCTTCCTTTCTCAGCCACGCTGGCTGTACCGGCACGCAGAGGGTCAAGCAAACCAGGCGCTTACAACATCGATTCTGCTGCGTGGCCTATGTGCTCCTGTACGGACCGGGGGTGCGGGGCTGCTTTTTGCGTAATTTCCATACGGGCTCCTGAATATCCTGCCGGCGGCGACGTTACAGCATGGGATTGACGATCAAAATACCCCTGCCCATGGCTTTGGACAGGGGATTTCCTCCATCGTGGGCTGCACGTCTTTCGCAGGCTGCAACCGCTTGCTAGCGAAGCATACCCGCAATGGATCGCAGGCTTTTGCGTTTGGCACGATATACTTGGCTGCGATCGATGTTCAGCTCTTTGCCGACGGCCTCTTGGGTTTTTCCTTGATAGAACAGGCCGTCGATAACCGCGCGCTGCAGTTTAGAGAGGCCGTTGATGGCCTGCTGCAGCACGATTTTGTCCTCCAGGGGCAGGCGGAATGCCTCTTGGGAAATGCTGCGCAGGTCTTTCAAATTGAGCTCGTCCAAGGGAACGCTGCCGGCCTGCATGGCTGTTTCAATTCCGGACTCTTCTATGTTCATCTTGGCGGCCAGTTCGCTGCGGGTCGGCATTCGCTTTTCAGCAACAATGAACTCGTCGGTGGCCTTTAGTATCGAATCTTGGAGATTGACGAGCCAGAGGGGCCGGTCAAAGGTCCGTTCTTTCCGGATCTCCAGCCGCACTTCGCCCATCACCTTCTGATAGGCGAAGGTGGAGAACTGGGTGCCGTAGCTGGGATCATAGCAGCGGACCGCCTTCATCAGGCCCAGATAGCCGGCTTGGATGAGGTCCTCCGGAATGGAGTTCTGTGCAAGGGAACGCACCAGCGAACGAATCATGCGCTCTCCCGCTTCCATCAACTGGGTCAGTGCTTCTTCACAGGGGTCGTCAGCGTAATCGGCGTAGACGTTGTTCATGTCCCGCTGAACAGGCAAGGCAAGTCCTCCCTTCTGTGAGAATAGAGGCTGCATCAGTGTGCCCAGGGGCAGGCCCCGGGCACACTGTTGGTTCGAGCTAGAAAGCTGGGCGAACGAGGCGGAAGCCGAGATGGCTTTCGCTTTGCACGGGGTTGCCGTCGTTGGGATTACCGACGGCCAACAAGTCGGTGGCATCTACGCGATAACTACCTCCCCTGGCAAACCGCCAGCCAGACCCATCGCCATCATGACACCACTCATAGACATTGCCGCTCATATCATAGAGGCCGAGGGCATTGGGTGCTTTCGAGCCCACGGGCCGCGTCCGATTGCCGCTGTTAGCAGCGAACCATGCCACTTCGGCGGTAGCTTCTTCGTTGTCATGTTCATCGGAGGCACCGCTGGCAAAGGTTCCTTTCGTCCAATACTTCCCTTCGACTTCAACGGCACCATGGGAGCTGTCAGCCCCCTGGTAACGGGCAGCCAATTCCCATTCATCGCTGGTAGGCAGCCGAAAACCGTTCGCACTGCTTTGCGATTTCACATCATCGGCGCTGCCAACGGCGGCTGCGTCGGCGATCGGCGTCCCGCTGCTGCCGTCAACATACACGGGTTCAGACTCCGTGTACTCCGAGAGAGCATTGATCCATGTTATGACATCCATCCAAGTGACGTCCGTTACGGGTTCCAGCAAGCGGTTTGTCGGCTCGCCGCCTTCGTTGTTACTGCTGCCTTCCCGGCCGGGGTTTTCGAAGTGATAGCCGTTGGCCTCAGCCCAGACCCGGATTTGATACCAGAGCCCATAGGTGACAGGTGTTTCCCCGATATAGAAGTCGTGTTCTACCGAGGATGTTTCTTCGTCTTCCATGCCGATGGGAAAGGCAGCGGCGGGTGCTAACTGCATGGGTATTTCCACGATTTCCCTGGGGACAAAGACAGCCCGCACCGTGACATCTTCATCCACCACAATCGTCGTTTCCCGGTTTTTCGGCTCTTGGACCGGACCGCTCCATTCTTGAAAATCCCAGTGCTCATCGGGATCGGCGACGAGATCCACGGTGGTTCCAGCCTCAATCTCATGGACGCCTGGCAGCGGCTGGGTTTGGCCTTCACCGGACTTTTCCACAGACAGTGTATAGGTGGAAGCCCCTGTGCCGCCTCCATGCTCATCTTCGTTTTCAAAGACTGCCGTAATGGTCATATCCCGATCCACAGGTACGGTAGTCTCTGAAGACTGAGGCTCGGCGACGTCTCCCTCCCATTCAACGAACGTCCATCCTTCGTACGGCACGGCTGACAACTCTACCACATATCCTTGATTGTGTTCGTAGTGGTTCGGTTCCGGGCTGGTTTCGCCTTCACCGCTCTTTTGGATCTGCAGTGTGTAGGTTGCAGAGGTCGAACCTGTGCTCGACCCATCGCCGCCGATACCACTTCCCACACCGCCGCAGCCGCTTAAAGACACGGCCGCTGTAAGCAGAAGTATAAGAAACAGCATGGCATTCCTTTGGTGCTTAATCATCCAGCTGCACCTCCATTTCCCAGTTCCGCCGCAGCGCTCTGGCTGCATGCGCGTCATAGGTCGGGCATTGTAGTGTTGTATTTGATCACCGCTTCGGATAGGTCCGATGCGGGTGCTTCGATGGATTCGGCCTCAAGGTTCAGCACAAGAACTTCGGATAAAACAGCATGGCTTCGGTCACTCCTTCCCGCGGCCAGGGAGAACTCCAGCGTTCTTCCCGATGATCCGACGAGGAATTCAATGGTATCCGACTCCAGCAGTATGCGGCCGCCGTCGTGGTAATTGTATCGGTTCAAAAGGACAAGACGGCCGTTGTCCTGAACGATGAACTGATCATCCCCGAACTGGTTGGCATTATTGGGTAGATTCAATTCGGGGAAAAGTTCGACGGAATAGGCGTAACGCACTTCGTCGGTGATGATCCGAGAAGCCAGACGAATTCGCTGCTGCACAATGGATTGGTTTTCGCCACCGCTGAAGGCTGTGGCTCCGAAATAGTAGAGAGAAAAGGCAAGGCCATGTACGATACCAATGAGCGCGAGCACGATAAGGATTTCCACAAGAGTGATGCCGTCTTCATCGGACAAGCCTCTTTTCCAAAGACGATGGTGCATCAGCGGCCACCTCATTTCTGGGCGAACGTTTTAAATCGGTGCGAAGGATGTCATCGAAACGGCAGCTGTCTTACCCAACGTATCCGAGTACTCATAGACGATGGTTACACTAGCACCAGGGATATCGTCGGTGGGTCCCTGCATGGCCATGGTCTTTGGGCTGCGCGTTATCTCCATGCCTTCGGGAAGTGTCATAACTTCGACCTGCCCATCGAAACCTGCGTAATCTGAGCTTTGTTTTGCTATCTCCAGGACGATTTCCATGTGTTTCTGTACCTTGAGCATCGCTTCTGTCCGGTGGCCCATGGAATATATGCCCTGGAAACTGGACGAAAACAATGTCACAAATGCAGCGGTTACGATGGACAGGATGGTGACGGCCACCAGCACTTCCATTAAGGTAAAGCCGTTTTCCCTTTTTAGAGACTGCATGTTATCACCTTCCAACGTTTTTCGGGGATGCTAAAGGCCGCTCTGCCCATACAGCAGTTCCTAGGGTTTTTCGTAGTATACCTGGGTTTGTGATAATCGGCTGCGTAGGTATTTCATAAGCAGATCAACGTGCTCTTGCGGCACGGGAATAAAATCGTCGGTGAAATCGGACATGCTTGTTACGCTGCGGTCCAGACGAGCACCGTCTTTGAAGAAGTAATAGCCGGTGTAGTCTTCGTGCTGGGCACCCTTTAAAAGTGGCTCTGCATCTTGGTTGTAGAACATGCCATCTTCGAAGTATGCTACACCGTAGAATTCCCCCGCTTTCATCTTGCCGTACTCGCCATCTTGGTAGGGATTTTTGTTATTATAGTTAAACTCATCATGGTTTAAGAGATCACAGAAGAATGGATGTTGGTCGCCGCCGGAGTCATCATTGACAAAAAACCCGTGATCGTCCTCTAATTCTTGCGGCGATTCCAGCGACTGTGCCTGCATACCTCCATTCTTGTCTGTGTCTCTGAATCCAGGCACGCGAAAGACCAAGGCATTGCTGGTGCTGTCGTTGTTGTATCGGTAGCGCAGCTTGCCATCGAAGGACATGAACAGCGCATGAAGTGTGACGGCTTCCTGCTGCTGGGTCACCTCAAAGCTGTACTCTTGGGTTTGTTCCTCATTGTTGAGGGTGAATAGCAGTACTGCCGCGCGGAGTGTCGTGTCTTGGGCGGACGGGCTGCGCAGAACCTGGTTTCCAAGACTGAACAGCTCAACGGTCCGGTCCGCATAGCTGAAATCCGTGGCCTGATGCTTGATGATATGGGAGTTTCCTGCGAACCATTCGCTGGGCCTCTGTACGATGCCATCGTCGTTGTACATGATTATCACGGATATTCTTTCTTCCACTTCGTTGGTTCGGCCTCTCACATGCAGACGTACATCCCCTGGGCCGTCAATCACAGGCGTTTCAAAGTCGACGCAGAACGTACCCACGTTGTCTAGGGAACGCTCTGTGATCGAAGCATACCCTCCTTGGCCAATGCGCCCGGGATTGTCCAGTACTGTCTTTATCCCGACTTCTGCTCCGGTTCTGGCCAGGTAGTGTGCCTGCATGCTGTTTTGGTCTCTGGTAACCTGCAGGGCGTCGACCATTTGGTACTGCCAGAGTGCGACCCCAAGCAGGGTGAGTACAACAATGACCATGAACGTGGTGACCATTGCCGCTCCGTGTTCGCTTTTGATATTCATCCAACACTCCTCCTGAAAATTCGAATTGGTCCTGGGTGTGAACAAACAGGAGTCAGCCAATACATCCGGTTTTGAGATTTTCGCAAAGCCTGGTGTGAACCGAAAGCCGATCCTAGTGTGCTTCCAGAAGCTTCCTACAGCGGAGGCCAGATGTTCTAGGGCCCTACGCAAGCTTGCACTGTGTGATTGGTTTTCTGCGGTGCAGTCTCATTCCGCCATTGCCACAATTCCGATTCGGGGTACAAAAAACAGACCTGTGCTCCGAAGAACACAGGCCTGAAGATAAACCAAAGCCCGCTTATCCTTCGGTAACCACACTACCATGGCCAACGGGTGTCGGCTTTAGGCTGTAGGCTTTGCGTCCCCATCTTTCAATGGGTTTGCCGTTATCGAGACAAGCACTGTATAGTATTTTCAACTTAAGAGTATCATAATGCGCAGGCGGATACCAGCCGCAGATCCGAATTTTCCAAAAATGAATCATTGGTCCTATATGGCAGGGGCGACTTTCGTTTTGTTGAGAGGGCCTTCCGCCTAGCTTGAAGGTCATTTGGACCTGCCTAGGACGTCCTAATTACTGCCGTGGTGATGCGGGTGACGAATGGGTCCTTTCAAGAGTTATTGTGTTCCCATGGTTCACTAACCAGCTTCTAAAAGCTGTCAACCACAGTCCCTGGAAAGACGTTGTGGCTCCAGTTATCTTCCCACTCCTCAAAAGCCGGCAATGCGTTTGGTACTTGAAAGATATCGTGCTCAACCCACTGATAGACGTTCTGTGGTGTTGTCATGGATTCGCTATATTCGTAGTTCAGAGTCTGCCACAGTTCATGATCGTTGTTGACATGCATCCAAAAGGTACTGAGTGCCAGCAGTCCGCCTCCCAGGGCATATTGCTGCAAAGAATCGAGTGTTTGTGTATCTGGATCAATCCAAGGGGTATCAATGATCACAATGTCATAGGATCCGGTTTGGAGGTCTTCACGTAGATGCGTCTGCGAGGCTGCCTTCGTGAAATCCAGTCCCATATGGGATAGAGCATCCTCTGCATAGTGGTTCTTTGAACCAGAATCAGCGTAGTAGAGAAGGCGCGCCCCGGAGCTAATATCAAGTAGGTACTCAATTTGATTTTCCCAAAACGCCGCTCCGAGAGACTTGCTACTGTCGAGCCTTCCTTCCATATCGTCGATCAGGAATGTGGAAAGGATTGTATTCCCTTCCCGTCCAAGAACGACCACCGCCTGATCTGCTGCAGGATCTTCGGTTAGGCCCGCTAAAGCATGGCCACTGACCTCAGCAGGCGGACCTTCTGCATCTAGTAAAACTGCGGTCACGGTCTTATCGGAATCCATGAGTATAGTTGTATCGGATTGAGTTGGGTCGTCAACGTCACCGATCCATTCCTTAAATTCCCACCCTGCAGCCGGAATAACGGTGAGCGGAACGGGTTCGCCCTGAGGAAAACCATGGGACCCAACCTGGGGTTCAGTAGAACCGTCACCCTGCCGATGCACAGTCAACTCGTAAGTAGGCACAGGAGCAATGTCAGGGGCAAATACCGCTCGCACAGTCCTATCCCTGTCGGCGGCAACTTCAACAGTCTTCTCGTCGGAGTAACTGCTGCCATCGACAAGCCATTCTTGTAGGTGCCAGTCTTCATCAGGTGTGGCTTCAATTGACACAACCTTCCCTTGGTCGTGCTCGTATTGGCCGGGCGATGGAAAAACCTCTCCCTCACCCTCCTTTTCTATTGTAAGGGTGAACGACAAGTCCGATCCGCCGATTTGGCCGTTGCCTCCCCCACCGATACCGCAGCCCGCCAAGACTGCAGCCACAATCGTTACGATCAACAAGCTGCCGCACCGTTTCATGGACAAACTCCTCCTATCAACTGCGTTAAGCCTTGCGAAAGGCCTCTTCGGTAAAAGCGATTCCTCTTGGCAGGGTTCGTGAAACAGATCGGATCCAGTCTGCTGCGACAAAGAGTGATAGCGGATCGTCAAGAAGGCATCAGGACGGTGGAGGATTCAGGTTGACAGAACAGAAAAACCGACCATAAGCATAGGGTCGGTTACGCTACGGGCAATCGCTGGTACCAGCCTGCCTTCGCAGGATGTTGCTGCACGCGACCTCCGCCCTACATCCTACAGATTTTCCGAATGCGTCGGCCATTCTACTTGCCCATAAACAAAAACCCGCTCGAACGTGACGCTGCAGAGATCAACCAAATAAGTACAGCTTGGTTACTCTGCCAGCAGCTTGGGCTTAAGAGGCCAGACACAACTGCACGAGTGCACAAGCCTTTGCCGATTAGCCTGTGCCGTTGAGAATGAGCTCCCCATCTGCGTACGGGCTCGACGTTGGTTACCCCCTAGAAAACGGCAGCGCCCATGGCTGACGCCACGACGCTAAACCAGGTTAATGGATCCGCCATAGCGCTAAAGCTGGCTACGGTATGTCGAAACCGACCGCATGCCTTTCTCCTGACGGGTTGCTTTCATCTTCGATTTTGTTTGATTTGGGCCCCTTGTCAATATTCACAAGGGTTATAGATGTATCAAGTGTATATTCGGTGTTCTCCTGCCTGGCAGTAATGATGAGCTCTAGTTCATCATCACTCAACTTTTGAAAGCGAATCATCAGATCTATATCATCTTCTAATCCAAAGGCCGCTTCCTCTTGGGACTCGTGAGTAGTGAAAAGTTGGCCGTTTTGGCTGTAGAGAATCCTTTGGTAACTGGACAGCTCGTCAAGGTCGTCACTATCACGAATTTCCAAGTCCTTTGCATAGCGAACGCTGCCAATAACGTAATCGGCAGCCATGCGGGCATTCTGTTGAACTATCGAGTGTGTTTCACCTCGGGAAAAGGCGTTGGTGCCGAAAAAAAACAGAGAATAACCGAGACCTAAAACGACAACCAGCAGCGTAGAAGCTATGAGTATCTCTACGAGGGTTACACCTTCATCGTTCTTAGCCATGTTCTTCGTCGGACATCTCCTCATGGGCGCCTCCCTTCCGCTGCGTCAACGGGTTTCAGTCTGTCTCAGCCACGAACGTAGTAAGCTGAGCTCCACTATCGCTGTCAATAATCTCGGTGATGATACGTCCTGAGACTTCTAGATCATCATCTTCTTCAGACGCATCCAACCATCGCATCGTTAACACGTCTTCTTCTGAACGATTTCTCATTTCCCTTTCAATCTCGCGTTGTGCACGATGCAGTGCTTCACTCCTATCACCGCCCCGGCGGATACCCATGAAACTAGTGGTGAAGAGATTTGTGGCAGCGACGGCTACTATAGCCAGAATCGCTACCGCTACCAAGACTTCAACCAGGGTGAAACCGCTTTCATCGCTATTCTTAAATCGATTATACAGCATTTCTGATGCCTCCCAGATGGAGAGCTCTGTTCACTTGTCAAACAACAGATATCATATGGCACAGTGTCTTAAAGCAACCGTTATCAACTAACCCGGTTACTGGTACACAAGTTTTCAAAAAGTAGTCAAAATCAAGGTATTTATAAAAGACCGAGGCGATACAACCACATCTAATCACTCCACACTCCTCTTTGGTAGGCCGGTATGCCACCGCCTAACTCAAAGTCTTCTTCTATAGCGGCAAAAATGACATTACCCATGGGTCCCGAATCATTGTTGTCGCTGCGCACTACGACTTCTGCCAGCACCGCACCTTCCAAATCGGTATTGCCGCTTTGGATCCCCACCTTTGCCTCTGGTCCGTATATATATCCAAAAAAGTCTGAGTTAGCCTGGTATTCCAAAACAGTGTCTTTCTCCAAGTAAATAACCAGACGACTGGGGTTCGGTGGATCAGTGTTGAACTCGATAGGCGTCTGGATGTCGGCGCTGTTGGTAACATAGATCTCTAAACGGCCCTCGCCTTCCAGGTATACATTAGCGTTGGAGTAAAGAAATAAATCGTCGACCACAACCTGCATTACATTGTTGTGCGCACCAGTGTCAAATGTTAGGTCGTTGTTTTGCACTTTGATGGTCGGGTAATAACCATCTTCACTGATGAAAGCGGGATCGTCTGGATTTCCGATGTCAATGCTGTCCATTTCTTGCAGTTCAGGTGCTATCGGGGACGGGAAGTTAAACGTCTGATGTTCCTTAATGTTGTACTTATCCGGGTCTTCTTCCCCCTCTTCATTGAAGTCCTCCTCATTCTGAGGCCAGCGTACGACCTCACCGGCTGTGGCTACATCTCCTTCAACAGTGATGTTGTGCAGGTCCAGCGGATCATCGGATGTCTGGATTAGGCCTTGCTCGAAAACCATTGACGCCGTAATCCGGTTCAATGTCAAATATACAGTGCGGCTAATGCCGTCAACTGTTCCCGTTGATTCTACAACAACCTGCTCTTGATCTTCATTCTTCCAGCTGGCAGATACTATAAACGAGCCGTCACCCAGATCTCCGTTGCTAGAGGCTTCTCGTCCTTCTATTTCATCATTGAATCGTGCCGAATTGGCAATCATGTAAGAAGCCATTGCCTCAGCGCCGCCTCTTGCAATGTAGTGCGCTTGAACACCCTTTTCATGCCGTGATGCGTGCAGTACATCTACAACGCTAAACTGCACCATAAGAAAACCAAGAAGCATCAGTACTACAATGGTGATAAGGGCTAGTGCTACAACTGAACCCTTTTCCCCTCTCCAATCCATGTCTTATACCTCCCAGTTCGGTCTGATTTGGATGCGAACAACACGAAGCCTTGCTGTCTTGCAGCGGTTCTGGCCTATAGGCGCTGGGGTACAACGGATATGTTCACTACGTTATCTTCCCAGGAGATTCCAGATATCTCTATTTTACTGAAGAATCATTCGCATTGCAATTCCGCACAGCCGCAACTTACATCAGTTATTGGGTTGCCGACACTTCGTGCAGCGGCGAATTGTTGCCAATCGTTTTGAATTACCCAATACAAGGCCTCGCGCGCTTTGTCCACATGTGTCAGCGGCGCAGTATAATGCGGAGAACCTGAGAAGACCATCTGGGCAAGATCAGGTTTTAACCGCCAAAAGGGTCAAGAACTGCGTGGACATGTAAGGTACAGAAAACAAGTGATCGTGAAGCAGAAGACAGGTAGCATGCCATATCACCGGGCGCTTGATCATCAGTCTCTTCAATCGTAAACCCTATGGTATAATTGGAAGAAGGAGCCAGGCGTTACACAAACTTTGCTAGTGTAGTCGGAAGTTTGTTGGGCCAAATGTGCTCATAAATGGGGTGGCATACATGCGCTATCGTATCTTCAGCTATCTCCTATTGGCATTGGCCATTCTTAACCTGGCCGATTACGTCCTTACACTTAGGGCGCTTTCTTGGGGTATCCCCGAAGGGAACCCAATCATGGATGCCGCGATTGATCTTGGCTTATTTCATCTTGTGAAGGCTGCTCTTCCCACCGCTCTGCTGCTCCTTGTTTGGCTGTTCAGTGATCGAATCCGCCGCATTCGCCCTTCGATCATTCTGTTTCTCGGGGTCGCTGTTCTTGTCTATGCGGGCGTTACGGTGTGGCACCTCTATGGTCAATTTATCAAGTTGGGCTGACAATTGCCTTACAGGTATTGGATTTCCTCCTCAATGATTGCCGCATCCATTGCCTGGCCGCCTAAGCGGCTTTGCATCAGAGCGATGCGATCTTTCGCAGACGATAGGCCGCGTCTGCCAGCATCCGGCCAAAGACGCTTGCCGGCAGAAAAACAGGCATATCCCTGCCCCAGGCAGCGACCGCTCAAACCCGCTGTGCGTTCGGTGATACGGGGTTCACTGGCCGCTCTGCACCGGTACAGGCCGTCCGTATTTCCAAAGCAAACCACATTCGTCTCACAACCTTCGCCGATGCTTCCGACACAGGACCCGATCGAAAAGGCCACCCCTTCATTGGAGAATAAACTCCGGGGGGTGGCCTTGTAACCGTATGGGGGCCGAATGCAAAGCCAGGCGGTAAATCCCGCGATTCCGACCCAAGCCTGGCACCGTCGAGGCCGTGGCATGCACGGCCGAAGGATAGTTCGCTGGCTGTCGCTCCAGAGGCTGTTTAACCCATGCCGTCCAGGACAAAAAGTATTGTGCCAGGCACCATGGCGAGTGTCCGGTTTGTAGAAAACGGCCGACATTCCCTCCGGGAACGCATGGGAGCGCAGGGCCGTTCCCGTGCCCTGCTTGTTCGGCGCAGAGTGTCTGTGTGCAGGCGCGGCACTGTTTTGAGAACCTTTGCGGCGGTGCCTCCCCAATCACAGAACAGAGTACCGCGACAGTCCACGGCAGGCCTTGCCGTGGAGGTTCAGCGGATCAAAATCGCCAGGCCCAAACCTTCCCCGTTTTCTTCATGCTGGAAGACGCGATTGGCGTACTGCGATTCCAGCAGCACCTGGCGGGCCGTATCATAGTCTCCACCATCCTGGAAGCGCAATGCAATAATGTCAAAGGGACGATCACCGTCGACGGCACCTTTAATATGGGATTGGCCGGGACCCGATGTGTTCAGCCAAAAGTGCGAGGCGTTTCCCGAGCCGTCATAGTAGCCATAAGCATAAACGCCGCCAAAGGGGGTTTCAGTGGGCCATCCTCCGCTTACATAGGCATCCAAGTGGTCGCGGGCGTATTGGTTCCATGCGTCATCGGAGTCGTCTTTTTCCGGTGCTTCGGCCGGTTCTTCACTGCGAGCAAATCGGTAGGCCCCGATAATACTCTCAAATGTACGAATATCGGCGAGCAGGGCATTGCTGCGGGCAGTTTCCATGGGAGGGGTGTATACCGGTATGGCAATGGCCACTAGCGCCCCGATGATCAAGACCGCGACCAAAAGCTCCACTAACGTGAAGCCGTTTTCCTGTTCCGGCAGCCGTGAAACGAAGGAGTCGACCATGATCAACGCTCCCCTGCGAAAAAGTGTGGTGCGCAGTATAGACCTTCAAGGATTCCGGGGTGTGCATGTTCTTGTTCAGCGCCAGCCGGAACGTAGCGAGCGTTCCTTGGCTTCTGCTTGTCTTTCCATGGAGCGCACATGTACTCTTACAATTCTCCGAGCACGGCACTGCCGCATTTCTTGGAATATTCTGCTCTCCGCAGGATATTCCTGCCTGCGTCGATACCTGGTTTCTGAGTCAATGACGGCCAGGTCTATGCATTCCTGATTCAGGGTTTCTTGTTGGAAAAGCCGATGGCCACTGTGTTCGGCTCTGCATCCGAGATTGGTTCCGGAAGGTTTTCCACTAAGTTGAGGATCAGCACTTCCGTTTCTGTCCTGTACGTTGTCCCCTGTAGATCGGCGGACAGATCGATCTTAAGTATCCTGTCTCCAGCGCGGTTGAACGTGAGTGCGGGCTCGGCCTCATCCAAGATAGTTCTTGTCCCGGATGCGGTTTGGTGCACTAAATGGCCGGACTCGGGTTCAACGTAGATGTATTGCCATGGATCCGACGTATCTTCCGAGGGTGCCGGGACAGCCTCCTCTTCTAAATCGATAAACTCCACTTCCCAGGCAAAACGCACCTCTTCGACGACTCTAGATGCGGCCACCCGTACTTTCTGCTGCAGCACTGACTGCGTTTCCCCTCGGGAAAAGGCGCTGGTACCGAAAAAATACAGGGAATAGGATACGCTCAATACCAGTCCAATCAGAACAGTAACCAGCAGTACCTCCACCAGCGTCAAACCTTTGTCCTCGTGCATTCGTCTGCGGATGTTCTCCGTAAAGCGTTTCACAGGCCGTCCACCTCCTACGTCCCTGCCCATTATTCCTCTTTGTAGTAGCGAAATGACGTCAGGACAACCATCTGGTCACGGTTGCCGGCATCGGTGTATTCCACTTCCAGCGTGACTAATTTGCCGGGTACGCCTTCGCGTGAAGCGTCATCCCAACGGACAGAGATGGTCTTGCCGTCTTCCTCAAAGGTATCATCTTCCACAGCCGACAATTCGCTGGACGGCATCGCCATGATCCTTTCCATCTGCTGATGGCCGACGAACAGGGCATCACTGCGGGTGCCCATGGCAAAAATGCCTTGAAAGCTCGATGAAAACAGAGCAGTAAAAGACGCGGCGACGATGCCCAATACGGCCAATGCCACCAGTACTTCTACCAGGGTAAATCCCTTGCTTGAACCCACGGCGGATTCCTCCTTCCGAGAAGTGACCGGGATACCACTACCTCCTGCCATATTCTTTCTCGACCCCGGTAGTAGCAATCTTCAAGGCCTCGATCACGTTGTCTACGTCGTCCTCATGGACTTCAATAAACTTGTCAGAAAGCTCGTCTTTATTGTCCGGCGTGACCGTCGCACCTTGGCGGTAGAAATAATAGCCGGAGCCGCCATTTTCTCCTGCAACAGCGACATCACCATCATGGATCAGTCCATCTTCAAAGTACGTTACGCCGTAGAAAGCATGGGTGTCGATGGCGGCAGCATCAAGATTATCGAGATCCTCCGTTTCTTCAAAGAAGTCCTTGTAGTCGCCGACTAAGTCAACGAACTCCCTCACTCCATCATTGTGAATAGCCAGTTGGCTCCCGCCCCAGCGGAAGCCGCTGTCCAGATTGAGTTGCAGCTTATCGTCGTCAACAAGCACGGGATCGCCGTCTGAATCTTTTTCAAAACCGGGAACGTGAAAGCGGAGTTCATTGCCTGCCTTTTTTTCATAACGAAGTTGGCCTTCAAAGTGAGAGAGCCTCGCTACTATTCTGGTTTCCTCACCGTTTGCGACTTCAAAGCTTGTGGTCTGTGTTTCACGCAGTTGAAAGAACAGGGCACGGGCTGCCATGTCTATATCTTGGTTGGAAGGTGCCCGCAATATCTGGCTATCGTGATCACTCTGCAGGATGATCGTCTTCCCCGGCCACGGTTCACTCGTGGTCTGATTGTGATGCAGGATATGGGGGTTGCCGCCGGAATACCAGTCAATGTCCGAGCGGGTCAAGACCCCGTCACTGACAGTCAACTTCAGTGTGATGGTTTCAGTCACGGCGTTCACCCTGCCTGTAGACACCACCTTGATATCTGCATCCTCCACGGATTCATACAATAATGAGAAGGTGCCATCCCCCATGGGAGCGCTTTGCGTCACTTCGTGCTCGGCGTTGAAGTCCTCAATATCATCTAGCATCGTCCGATGGGCCATTACCGTACCCAAGCCCACTTCGGTGCCGGCTTTGGCTAAATAATGGGCTTTCATCCTGTTTTGATCCCTTGTTACCTGCAGTGCATCGGTCATATGGTACTGCCACAGTGCACTGCCCAGCAGTAAAAGCACTACAATCACCATAAATGCGGTAACCATTGCCGCACCGCGTTCGCTTCGAAAATCCACGGAAAACCCTCCTAACTTTGGCGGTTGGGACCGGAGAAAGCGACAAACCGTGCAGCTGCCACTGCATTCCTGCCCTTACGCCCGCCACTTCTAAGGCCCGAATTTGGCCATGAAAAACGGTCCCGGCTTGCCGGGAGCGCAAAAAGCCATATAACAAGACTGAGCTGGTATTTTCAGTAAGCAATGTGTAAGGTCTCTATGCAGCCTCAGTGCGCCAGGCATGTCAAACGGCGGCGCATCGGGAATCTTTCTCGATGGATCCGGCGACAGCGAGAACACTCGCAAGAGGAGGATCTGCCTATTCGCGTTAGCCCGGATCCCTAAGGCGTATTCGTTTTATACCGTCTCCATCGGAGTCAGGTACGTAGCGCCGCCGATCTGAAGCCCATGATACATATTCTACCTCTTCCAGCTCAAAAAAATCTAAAAGCACATTGCGGTGAGCCTGTACGGAATGGTTATAGCGTCCCGTGCTGGTCTGCCCGTCGGCTGTGTCTTCCTCACCCTCTGCAGACAGCTTCTGCCCATGAAAGGACTCCAAGGCCCGTATTCCCGTATTCAGCATGCGGGCATTGGTCTGCCCTACCTGCTCTCTCGTTCTCTGCAGTACAGCGGAATAGACGGGAAAGGCAATGACGACCAACAGTCCGATGATCACCAAGGCCAAAAGGAACTCGACGGACCAAGAACGGAATTTGCTGATGTCCTTCCACCGGTCAATACGCATGAGAAGCCCTACCCATCCTTTCAAAAATCATGCCGGCACGGTCAGGTAATGAAGAGCAGACAATTTGATACGTCCTAAGCTTGGGGAACCGACGGCGTTTCTGCAGTCGTAAAGAGCGTCAGCAAGCGGCATAGCACCGTTCTCCCATGACACTGCTCACTTTCTTCGTAAACAAGAACTATTCCTGCAATACTAGCGGATATTTTCCGAAAATACCTGCCATGGACTGCAATATGCGGCTTCCCGTGCTGGGTATCTGCCTGCTTACCTGCTAGACGCCTGCCTTACTCTGTCCCGGTGCATGTAAGTTCCGAGGCGCCGGGGATACGGAATATGGACCGCACGGTCACATTTGACCTATCGGATGTTGAACCGTCCGGCTTGAACCGCCGCCGTCCGCCTACAGCACCCCCAGTTGGCTCTGTTTACGGAGAGGCCGGCTGCCGCTTTAGGCCGGTGTTTCGGGCTGTAGATCGCTGTCGGAAGCCGATGCCATGGATAGAACTCCGAAGGCGTGAACAGTCAAGCGGAGCTCCTCATCTAAGATGAAGAGCTCCGCTTCTGTGTCCATGTTATGGCGAGCTTTTCCCGGCGCTGCTATACGCCAAGCCGGTTTTGCTGTCGCAAACTTCCACGGCGGAACGCATTGCAGTTACGGTATCAGGACCCGATCAATGACGTGAATCACGCCGTTGCTGGCTTCCACATCGGTGTCTGTGACCTCCGCTTGTTCGCTCTGGTTATCTGTGAGGAAAACGCCGCCGTTTAGGCCTAAGGTAATGGTTTCGTTTTCCAGAAGGGTCTCCAGCTCTGTACCGTCATCAAGGCCGAGCACGTCTGTGGCCATGAACTTGCCGTCTAGTACGTGGTACAAGAGGACCTTGGCTAGTTCATCCGGGTCGTCCAACAGGTCGTCCAATACACCGTCAGGGAGATTGTCAAAGGCCTCATCGGTGGGAGCAAAGACGGTAAATGGGCCTTCGCCCCGCAGAGCACTCTCCAACCCGGCCTCCTGTATTGCGGTCACCAGGGTGTCAAACCCTTCGGCGGCAATGCCTGTATCCACAATATCCTGCGGCAGAGGCTCGGGGCTGATCACGGCGTCAATGACGTGAATGACTCCGTTGGTTGCCTGGATATCCGTGACGATCACCTGGGCATCGTCGATGAAGACGTCACCGTTCTCAATACTGATGGTCACACTTCCGCCTTGGAGCGTTTCCACCTCTTCACCATCAAGACCGAGGACAGCCTCTGCCAGGACTTCGCCGCTCAATACGTGGTAGAGCAGGACGTCGGCCAGGGTATCGGTGTCATCTAACAGCGATGCCAACAGTCCTGCCGGAAGGGCATCAAAGGCCTCATCGGTGGGAGCAAAGACCGTGAATGGACCGTCCCCGCGCAGATCATCTTCCAACCCGGCAGCCACTACCGCAGCCACCAGGGTATTAAAGTCGTCGGCGGCGATAGCGGTGTCCACAACGTCCGAAAGCGGCAGCAGACGGGCTTCATATTCCCGGTTCTGGTTCATGTTGACTTCAGCCGCATACGGCTGGTAGTCATCTTCCAGGATTGCGATGCCGATTGTGCCCGAGAGGCCGGTAAAGGTGACTTCTCCGTCTTCGTCGGTGGTACCTTTTCCATCGCCCGCTGCCACTTCGATTCCGGACAAGGGTTCACTGGTTTCATCGTCCACGACCGTAACTGTCAACCGATAGGTGGAATCTCCGGTGACGCCAAAACAACCAGTGAGAAACACAGCTGTGACAAGAAGAAGTGTTAAAGGGAGCAATCGTCTGAAATTCAATGTCATAATTCTGCACCTCCAAGATTTGAAAACCTTTATTCGCAACTCTTTCCATCCAACCTATGTGCTGACGACGTCTTGCTTTGGTACTCCCATGTTTCCCACTGCATCGACAGCGCCCGAGGCCGTTGCCCGATGCGCTTCCAGGCCCACCCTCTGCGGTACCGGAAAGGACAGCCTTGGGCAACCCAACAAATTGATAAATATTATCAATTGCATTATAGGCTGTAATGCCGCCAAAGTCCAGGCTAGGCGTATTGCAATACGTGGTATAGGCATTAAACTGGGCCTTTGCTCTTTTCCCTCTGCCAGCCACAACAGTTACTGTAAGATGGCAGCAAAAAGCCCCTGTCTGCTGTGGCGGCGGACAGGGGTTTCTTTGTTGCCATGGTTGTGTTCATGTGAACCGGAAAGCGCCATCTTCAAGGGGTTTCCCCCACTGGCGCAAACCGCTTCTTTTGCTGGCACGGGTCCATGCCGCAAGCTTGCCGGCGCGGGTCGGCGCCAAAGAAGACGGTCAAAACGGCACTCTCGTCCCCTGGACGGAGGACGGGCCGGTGTTTTCACTAAGACATTGTTTCCCAATGAAGAGTGTGCCGGCATCGGGGTTCAGACCGCTGGCTGCAGTGTTTGCTAGGGCGGCAAACCGCCGGGGCTGGAGACGTTCAAAACCAATCCCGTGCGGCTGGCGGGTCCAAAAAGCACAGCCCCTGCAGTGTGTCCGGGTCAATGCGGATGTGTACATAGGCGCCGCCTGCAGCGGCAGGTACATCGATAATCCGCACAACATCTTCATAGGCCTGGGCCTGGGGAAGCCACTGTGTCAGCGCATTCTCCCCGTTGGTGAAGAACGCTTTGTTGAACTGTGCTTCGGCGCTGTCGGGATACACGGGCATGTAGGCGATGCCGTCTTCCACCAGGTCCTGGAAGAAATGGGTCCCGTAGGACAGTTCCGGGATCTGCTCGGCACGGCCCAAAGCCACTTCCACCAGCACACTGGCTTGGTTGATAGCGGCGTAGCTGACGCCGATGCCCAGATTGATCTGGCTGCTTCCCCAGCGCCCCGGCCCCATCATCATAATGTGTTCGCCGGCCAATGCTGGATGTCCGTTGACGGCCGCCACCAGCTGCACTAACGATCGCTTCCGTTTCTCGGACAACTGCGGATACTGCCAGGGATCGATGTACAATATATAGCGGATCCGCTCCCCATGGTCACTGGGCATGGTGTGCTCGGTGCGGAATAGCACTGCATCGGCGGACAGCGGCTCCTTTTGGGCAGCGCTCCGGGCGGCACCAGGCAGAACCAAGGGGCGGCACTGCAGCAGGTTAATCCGAACCTGTCCGCTTTTTGTGACCGCTGCCGTGAATTCCACGTCCACCGGGCCGTCATAGGCATCTTCAATGGTGCGCAGCATGCCGCCGAGCAATTCTGCAAAGGTCGTTCTGCCCAAGAGGTTATTGAATGTCAGGACCAGCGGTTTGCCCTGCCTGCGGAAGAGCGAGTCCCGCATATAGCCGTCATGGTACACCGAAGCATAGAGGTCCAAGCGCGGGTAGTCCCCTGTTTCTAGGACTTCGTTTACCGGCAGGGTTGTCATCTGATTGGCATCGAGATCGATAAGATCCAGCTGCCGCTGGGAATACTTCCGGATCTGCCGCCCCACTTCCGGCCGCAGCTGGGGCTGGCTTACAGAGAACATCCGGGGATAATCATTGCCGGTTTGATCCACGGCCCGGGTGCCGAGGCCGAAGACCAAGCGCACCAAGCCCTGCCTGGGATCAATTTTGTCGGTCCAGGCATAGAGGTTGCGGGAAAAGGCTACACCGGCCAGGCTGGGAAAGAAATAGTGGCGGTAGGGCGTTCCCGACACCCGCTGCACCAAAATGGCCATCTGTTCGTCGTTTTCCATCAACCCTCGCTTCTGCCGATAGGCCAGGGCATTGGGGTTGAGGCAGCTGGCATAGACCAGCTTCACGGCTTCAACGAACTTCCCCAGGCGCTGGGCGGGGCTGCCTTGATTGGCGCAGAACTCACTGCGGTATTTCCCGGCAAAGGCGTTGCCGAAGCCGTCTTCCATGAGACTGCTCGAGCGCACGATAATCGGGGCCTCGCCGTAGTAGTCCAGCATATCCTTAAACTGTTCCAAAATGTCTTCCGGGAAGGACCCTTGCAAGAACTGCTGTTCAATGTCGGCAAAGGCCTCCTGGGAGAGGGCGCTGGCCTTGGTAAACTGCCACCGCAGCCGGGAAAGGCCGTTTCGCACCAAGAAGCTGAAGAAGACATCGGACCCGATATAAAAGGAGTCGTGATCTTCCAGGACTTCCGCATGGGGGAAGTCCGCTTTGGCCGAGCGGAGAATGCCCCGGGCCAGGATCATGCCGGCGGCTTTGCCCCCCACCCGCCCCGAACCGACAACCCGGTCCCGGACGCTGAGCAGGTCGTCTGCGTCCAGATAGCGTTCCGCCAAAGCCAGCGTCTGCGGCTGCTGTCCCAGGAGCATGCGGGCCAGTTCGTTCTTGAGCGGCAGCATCTCCGGCAGGCTGCGCCCGGAATCCCGTTCCACGGCCCGGTATTGGATCAGCTTTTCGTGGACGCTGCTCCAAGGGGCCGCGGAACTGCCCTGGGATTTCAAGGGCTGGGGCCGGGCTCTGCCGGACACTGCAGCCGCCGCCCCGCTGCTGAAGACCGGCTGCAGTTCATCCCCCACCACCAGGTGGGGCAAAAACATCTGCTTCGTATACCGGTCCCAGACCTTTAAGGGATGGATGTACATCTCGCCGTCGGCGTGAAATACATCAAACAGCACCTGGGTGGTATCCCGGATGCGGGCCAGAGTGCTGTTGGCATGCTGGCCCCGGCTGACGGCGAAATAGGCCACGGTGTCCAGTTCAAACAAATACGGGCACGCAAACTGGAAGAAATTGGCCAGCAGTTCGTCGGTGGCCCATTCCGCCACCAAGGAAGACAGGGAGTCGAAGACATAGCGCACGCCCTGGCCCTGCTGGGTAATGATGCGGTGAATTTCGCGGTTAAAGGCGTCGAATCCGAGGCTTGGATCCACGTCTAGGATTTCCAGACCCGGGCGCGGGGACAAAATGGCTTCATGGGGTGCAAAGCGGACATATACACAAGGGGCCTGCTCGGCCAGCGCCGTATCGGCAAAGGCGCGGGCAAAGTGTATGTAATCTTGGAGCTTGTCGATTTGCCAGACCACATTATCGCCGAGCCGAATTCCCTGCACGACCCGGTCTAAGGACGCAACACCGCTGGATACGATCTGTTTCTGCACAATCCACACCCCGTTTGGCTGCAGCGACTGCAGACGCCCACCGTACTAAGCCGGTTCTTGCGCCCGGAGGGCAAGGGCAAGCCGGGTCTAGTACGCCTTCTGTCTAGATGCCGGGACCGTCTGCTGTACAATGGTGCTTCGCCATCGCGGCCTCCGGCTCCTCTGTTCCGATGTGGAAGGTCGGAGCGGTTCGCAGCGATCGGCTGCAGTGCACGCGAAGACTGTTCTCCGCGTCTGTGTGCATCGATCCAGACGATCTCGGTTGTCCCCGTCCGCAAATTTTGCCTGGAGCACAACAACAAACGTTTTGAGCCTGAATCAGGGCGAAGATCTTGCCGGTCAGGAACTGGGTGAGCACACAAAAAAGCGGCCGGTGCAAAACCAACGCTAAGGCGAACCGCAGAACTCCCCTGGCGTATTTAAGGAAGGATCTGTCCCTATGCCTTCGGCCGAAACTTCCTTTCCTGTCCTGGCTTAGTCGTCCTCGCCTCGTCCTTCTGTCAGGATTTCATCTAAAGAGCCGTCATCCGGAAACGAGCCTCTATCCTTGTACGGCACCATCGGAGTCCTGCCCATGGCATAGTATTTGCAGGATTTCGGCCCATAGCAGAATGTTTCGAACCGATAGCGTTTTATGTCGCGGTCGAAATCCCACTGGATCTCAACGTTGGCCATGTTGGCCCAAATACACCGAAAGCATTTGTCTTTCCAGCGGCTGCGGCTGAGAATTCTCGCACCCCGTTCTTCATACACCGACAGCAAAGGAGGCGCCATGGTAAACGGGGGAGGATCAACCACAACACCCTGCTCCGCTCGAGCCAATGCTTTTAGGGATCCGGCGCGGTAATAATCGGCAAATTCTCTGTTTGGAAATTTCGGTGTCCAAGCGGTTCCCTGCAGTGTATCGCCAATGCGGAATGCACCTTTCGTCTGTTGTTTCTCAGAAACAGCGACTGTGAAGGTATTCGAGTCTTGGGCCCATCGCTCTTCAACGAACAAGTTATATCCCAGGTGATAATGGGTCCTATTGTGCGTGATATATCGCCAAACCCGCGTTCGGGGTTGAATCGACACCACCGTTCCGC
>PUOC01000272.1 GCA_003551965.1 Clostridiales bacterium
CGGGCACGTTTTATATGTCCAATTTTATGTCCAGGGTCTTGCCGTCCTGAACAATCGCTGTTCTTTCCATGGTCCAATCAGGGCCCCCTTCCACCGGTAAAACGGCCGTCAGGCTGTAGGTGCCGGCTGGAATTGCGGCAGAGAACTGACGGCCCTTGATGGTGGCCCAATAGCTTAGGCCTTGGTATTCCCCCTCTTGAGCCGTGAAACGTATCCGAGTGTCGTGCAGGTAGGAGCCCGCAACGGCCGCATAGGCGTTGATAAGGCGCCGATCGTGGCCGTCGAAGGCCAGGGATGTGCCGGTATCGTACAACCGCTGCATAACTGCGTCAGGACTGAGCGTCGGTTCGCGGCTGAGAACCAGGCCGGCAATGCCTGCGGCCAACGGTGCAGCCATGGATGTGCCTGCGTCCGTGGTGTAATAGCCCAATTCCTGGATGGTCGTACTGAGGATGCCCGGCCCGCTGCGGCTGCCGCCCGGTGCAAACAGCAAAACGGGGTCGCTGTCGGAACCGAGCAGCGAATAATCGGCTACTTTCAGCGAACCGTCAGAGCCAGCTTCTACCGCGCCCACGGCCAGCACCTCGGAGTAAGCCGCTGGATAGAAGGTGGTATGCCGGTCCGGCGCTGGTTTGTTTCCCGCCGCGGCGATGAGAAGAATTCCCTTGGCGTCGGCTTTTTCCAGTTCTTCCTTGGTTGCTTCCAGCGGAGAGGTGCCCCCCAGGCTCATGTTGATGATGTCAACGCCGAGGTCTGCGGCCTGCCCTATGCCCTCCGCCAGGCTGCCGTCACTGCCGCCGAGTGTGTCACTTAGAACACCATAAGAGTACATACGGTTGTGCCAGATGGCGCCGGCTACTCCTTCGCGGTTGTCGGTCGCCGCTCCGATGATGCCGGCCACATGGGTTCCATGGTGTTCAGGCGCAGTGGAGCCCAAGAGGGGGATCTGCTCCCGAATCTGTCCGCTCAAGTCCGGGTGATGCTTGTCGGCTAAGGTGTCCATAATGCCGAAGGACAGCGGCGGTGTCCGTGTGCCCGTGGTCAGTTTCCAGGCATAGGGGAGGTACACAGCCGGCAGATGCCACTGCTGGTCAAATTTCGGGTCATTAGGCACGACCATATCGGTTGCGTAAATTCTTTCGTTGGGCCTGATCCATTTCACGGCCGGGTTTTTTCGCAGGGTGTCATAGATCTCGCGCACCTGATCAGTTTGGAGAGGTCGTATTTCCAAAAGGTCCGAGTGTTTTCGATAGACCACGCCGGCCTCGGGAAATTGGTTAGCTATGGTGTCTTTGTCGCGTCTTGTGTTGTCTGTCCGGACTAAGAGACTATCCGGTTCGTCCGTCGGCTCCCGTGACTGCCGCAGCTGTTCAGGCGCAGCGGCAGATAGGGCACCGGTGCCGGCGGCCTGCGGCAGAGCATAATCCAGCGATCCGCTGACATCGACAGTGGCTGCGGCCGAAAGCTGCACATCGTACACAGCATCGCTTCGCCGAATCGTCTTCACGGCCGGGTGATGGCCTTCGGCATAGAACTCGGCGTCAACATATCCAGTGCCGGCCGACGCGGTGACCCGGAACTCAAATGCGCCGTCTGTCAAATCTGTCTTGAGGTACACCTCCAGGCAGGGTATATATAGTATAAGCCAGTCCGGTGAAGCAGCGGGATCGGAGCTGTCGACATGGCCCGATACCGTAAATGTATGGGCCGCGGTACCTCCGCCTCCCGCGGGCAGCATGCAGCCGCCGGTAATCAGCGGAGCCAGAACGAACAGTCCCATGAGGACAGTTGATATCAGTTTCAATGTGTTTTCCTCCCAGGCTATTTTGGTGGACATCGGGTCTGCCATGGTGCCCGATGCGTGTACCGCTGTGCAAACACTGCTGCGCAGTGAAGCGGGGTGTAAGGCCCAGCCCTTGCAAAGGTCCGTCTCCATGCTGGCAGTACCCTCTGCACCGCGCATTCCCCGGCGCATCGGAAAATACACCCTTCGACTAAGTTATTTCGACAGCAGCATGGTCTTTCCTGGTCGCTGGGGAAAAGCACGCGGTGATTCAGGGGCACTGTAATCACAAATGTTAATTTACATATTGACATTATCAAAGAACCGAATTAAAATTTATCTATATGGTATGATGGTGTTTTCCCATTGAGCCAGTATAAATTGATAGGTGGTGGCTATTTCCATGACCAGTCCCATGTTAAGTACGTGCCCCGTTTGCTCCAGCCGAATGGAAGTACGAAGCCTTCACTGTCAAGCATGTAACACTACCATGAACGGTCGGTTTTCGCCTTGCAGGTTCTGTGGCTTGTCCCAAGAGCAGCGGCAGTTCGTCGAGGTCTTCTTGGCATCACGGGGCAATATCAAGGAAGTGGAACGGATCTTGGGAATTTCCTATCCGACGGTGCGCAATCGCCTTGACGCAGTCATTGAGACCATGGGTTACCGTGTCGAACGCCAAGAGGATGATCGCAGACGGTCGATTTTAGACGCGTTGAACAAAGGCGAAGTGTCATCGGAAGAAGCGGTCAAAATGCTGCGATCGAAATAGATGGGGGGCTTCGTTGTGAATGAAGAGCGCAAGTTGATCCTGAAGATGGTGGAGCAGGGTAAAATAACCGCCGATGAAGCGGCCGCTCTGCTGGAAGCGTTAGGTGAAGACGAAGGCTCATCGGCCAGTGAACCGGAAGAAGATACCTGGAGCCGCCTGGAAAAACAGGGCGAGGATTTCGCCCACAAGGTGGAGGTGGCGGCAGACAAGTTCAGCCGCTCATTGGAAGATCGCATCGATACCGGTGTTGGCGAGACGCTGTCGGCGGTTGGCCGCGTGTTGTCTCGACTGCCCTTTGTCAGCGGCGAAGAGAGCTACGAGATGACACGGGAATACAGCGGTTGGTTTGCACAGGATGCTGAGGAAATCCCTGTGGCCATCGAGACCATGAACGGCCGCCTGCTTCTGGAAGGTTGGGAGCAGGACCATTACAAGATCATCGCAGTGCAGAGAGTGCGGGCGAAGGACCGCGATAGTGCTCGCGCTAAGACAGTGGATCTGGGGTTGGAAGATGGCGGGGAAGGTGTGCAGGCCTTGGAAATCCGTCCTCCTGCTGCCTCGGAAATTGCCTTTTCCTTCCACCTATCTCTGCCGAAATCGCGGCTGTTCAAACTGGAGCTTTTGAACACTAATGGCCGCACGGGCGTGGAACACCTCTGGACTTCAGACGTGCTCGTCGACGCAACCAATGGGTCGATTTCCCTGCGGCATGTGCGGGGTTCCAACATCCACGCAACGACGGTCAACGGCTCTGTTCAAATGTTTGGGGTGGAAGGAAAGAAGATTGTACAGCGGGCTGGAAACGGGTCGGCGAAACTCCAGATTCAGGCAGAAAAGGTGGAAGCTTCGACAACAAATGGATCCATCCGCATTGCACCCACGGGGATCCCTGCAGAAGGCGCGTCGCTGGAGCTTGCGGCCACGAACGGTTCCGTGCGCTGCTTCGTGCCGCGCGACATGGACCTGGGAACGAAGGTGGATGCGGTAACAGGTGTGGGCAAGGCCGTCGTTGATTTGGAGCAGTTCGAATTTTCTGTTCAGGAACGCCGCGTTGGTACCAATCGAGTGGAAGGTCAGAGCAGGGATTTTGACAATCTGCCCCGAAAATTGTACATTAAGGCCAAGGCTGGATCTGGCACCATCCAGATTGCCCATGGGAAGGAGGAGGGCCATGGCAAAACATGAAGAGCGGCTGCAGATCTTGAAGATGCTGAAAGAGGACAAAATCAGTGTGGAGGAAGGCGCAAAACTGCTCGATGCATTGGAGAGCGGTGAACGATCCCAGCAGCACGCCGAAACCCGGAACATCAACATCCGCGTCTTCGAAGAGGGCCGTGATAAAGTCAATGTCAATATTCCGGTCAGTTTGGCCCGCTTAGCGATGAATCTGGTGCCGAAGGACGTCATTGAAGACCAGAACATTGATGTGCGTTCGCTCATTACCAGTATTGAAGCAGGATTTCGAGGTAAGCTCGTGGAAGCAGATATCCCGGAGGAAGGCCGCAAGATAGAGATTATCGTGGAGTAGGGTGGCTTCCACCCTGCTTTTTTTGCCGAATATGGAGGGTGTGCTGTGATACGATTGGTGGCGGTTGATATTGATGATACGCTATTGAATGGGGAGTTTCGGATCTCTGAGGAGAACCTGAGAGCGGTACGGGAAACAGTGGCTAGCGGAGTGGTGGTCACCTTGGCCACCGGCCGCATGTATTGTTCAGCAAGCCCCTTTGCCAAGCAGCTCAGCCTAGACGACGCGCAACCCATGATTACTTATAATGGTGCCATGACCAAAACTGTGGGAGGACAGCTCCTTCACCATATACCCCTTCGTCGGGATGTTGTTCTTGACGCCGTTGCACTGGCGGAGCAACACGGCTGGACGCTCAATCTCTACTATGAGGACAAGTTGTACGTTGCCGGCATGAACGATCATGTGCGCTACTATGAACGGTTAGCCGGTGTCGCGGCCCACGAAGTAGGATCGCTCGGTGCATTTGTCAAGGACGGCAATGACGAAATTTCAAAAATGCTGCTGGTCGGCGATGCCGACGACACCGCGCGTCGGCTGCCGATCGTACAGGAACACCTCCGGGGGAGGGCTGAAGTGGTCCGTTCCAAGGGGAAGTTCATCGAGATCACAGATCCTCAGGCCACGAAAGGCGTGGCGTTGGCCCGCGTAGCCGATGAACTTGGCATCTCGGCCGAGGAAGTCATGGCCATTGGTGACAGCGGCAATGATGTTTCGATGCTCCGCTTTGCCGGTGTCGGCGTGGCCGTTGGCAATGCACAGACCGTTGCCCGGGAAGCGGCCGCTTTTGTCACGGCCGGTCATGATCAGAGCGGTGTAGCAGCGGCTCTGCGCCGGTTCTGCAAACTTCCGTCCGGTGCAGCCCGGGAATTGGGCCACTAGGGTTCCACGGCGCCGTCGATGGGGGCGAACTTGATGGCGAAATGGTCCGAAAATTGAAGAACGGCGCTTTAGCGCTTGCTTTTTCCCCCGGGGATGCGGTGATCGCGTTTGACATGGCGGGTTTTCTCTGACATACTAAAAGAACCTGTTTTGTGCCTTCGATGGATGAATTTCTGTTTTCGGTTTTTGAAAAAATCTGCTTGGGTTTGCACACAAAAAGCAGGAATCAGTATGAAGGCTGTCAAAGTAGAGATGCAGGGCAACATAGAGTAAGCTAACCCGGAACAGTCTCTGTGCGTCTTATATTGCGATACGCTTTGATTCTCCCAGAGGGAACTGGATAGAAAGGAGGTGCCCGCTCAGTTACCAGTTTCCGGAGCGGAGAGGCGAAGGCATTGTCCAGGGGTGAACAGGGATAAGGAAACAAGGATACTTCTCCCTTCGTGCCCTCAGCGACAGTGCAATACAGCAAAAAAGAACCAAAACAACTGAGGGGGATTAAGAAATGAAAAAGATGTTCGTACTTACCTTGGTGCTAGTGTTTGCACTGGGGTCGACCGCTGCTGCCGGAATCGAATGGAGCGGTGAATTCGAGAGTGAACTGTCCGTTGATACCTTTGA
>PUOC01000108.1 GCA_003551965.1 Clostridiales bacterium
CATGTCATTCACTATGGTCGCATCATCAATTTGCTTTTCTTCATGAGTTTGGTGCTCATAAATTGCAACCATGGCCCTGCCAACAGCCTTATCCGACCTTTCGAGAATTTCAACCACGTCGTCTTTGGTCCACCTTTTGCTTTCCATTGCCAACTCTCCTTTGTCTCATTTGATATGCTAGCAATACGTCATCTCCCAATTCCACAAGCAGCTGATCGAATTTTTGATTATCGGTCCATGTAGGCAAATGTCCGTTGGCCATTATGGCTGAGAACCTAAAGAACCGATGATAGGGTTCATTGGCTGCAGTCTGATGCCGGCACCAGTGTTTTGGCAGGCCGTAGTCATAGTTACATATCGCTGAAAAGACCCAGTCTTCTGGTTTTTTAGTTCATCCGCTTTAGAACAGCTTATGCCTGTCTGTCTAAAGACTCGCGCAGCCAGCACCCTGCACCCGCAAACACTAGGCATCACCTACGGCTTGATTGCGGTTTATTACTATCGATGCCATTGCAAGGGCAAATACATCCAGCCCGCTTCGTAAAAGCATATCGCCCATGGCTCCACTAAATATCATACCGATAAAGCTGTTATATATGATCCAGTTAAGGCCTATACTAAGGCCTGCTAACCTAATGGTTGTCATCAGCTTATTCGACTCCACAGCGAGAAATGGATACAGCAACGCATACGAGCAACCCAATACAACCCCAAAAACACCTGTCCAGACATATGAAGGAATACGATATATGTCTACATTGCTTACAACGATACCCGTTTCATACCCAAGGGTTCGAATTAGGAAGAATGATACTGCGATCAGGGCAATAGCTCTAAACTGACCTACCCCTTTTAGGGATGGGATTCCGGGCTCTTTTTCCCTTGGCGTGGGTGGCGTAAGGAAGGTAACCACCAAACACAATAACACTGTCGGTACCGCATCGCCCAATCCCAATAAGGCATTGTACATGACAAAAGGAAGACCCCACTCTGCAAATGAAGAGGCCTCGACCACTACCTCCTGCATTCCAAAGAAGTATAGCAGCCCGAAAGCTAGCCCAAACCGCAGTCCCTTAGCGAGTGGCGGCATGCTAGAACGACGGCCAAATGCTTGGGTGATTAAGGTGCAATGGGTAAACACCAGCAGGAAATAGAAGACTGCTACCACGGGAAAACCAACTAGCGTAACAAGAAACGAGTCAAAGGCCTCGATCGGAACTTCACTTGGCATGACTGCATGGACGGCAATAGCCATAAATGCTGCCATAATTACGGAAATGCCCTTTATAATTGTCATCCTAACTCCCCACTCTATACTGGAACAGTATTTGATCATACGCGGCTCTCGCTTTTCGACCGCTAGCCGGCGGTTACTTTCTTGCGTTCTTTGGACACCGGTGAGATGATGACAACGCCTAGGCGGAACAGGGTTCGCCGTCCGCAAAAACGGCCGTCCGCATTGCCATAAGCCATGCCATGAGCAGTACTGCTCATGCTGCCGCTAGGTTCATTCATGTACTCAAAACGCGCCCGGCGGAATGCTCCTTCCACGCAGCGACAGGGGTTTGACCGCACTCTCTTGCTGGGGGCCGGCAGAGGCTGGCGGACGGTGCCGTCCTCCATACCCAAGGGGCGAAACACGTGCTCTTCGACATATTCGGTCAACGGCTGTCCTGAGGCTCGCTCCACGATGTATCCGGCCAAAGCAGTACCGCAGTTAAAATAGGCGAGGGCTTCACCGGCTGGAAAGGCCCAAGGCAGCAATTGTTGGCGGACGTATTGCTCCAGAGGAAGCAGCTCGTTTTCGGTGAGAAAGAACGTGTCGGACAGATAGACATTGACATCTTCATCCAGATCCAACATTCCTTGTCCAGCCAACTGCATGATCGCTGCCCACGTGAAGAGCTTGGAGGCAGACGCGATGCGAAGTATTATGTCTGCATACACGGGTCAGCAGCAGTCCAGATCCTCCGAGCCCGATGCTCCGACTAGGAAGACCATCACAGCGATCCGACATGCCATCCAAGGGATTCGTTGGCAATAGCACCCGAAGCCTCGGCCCATGCGTGTCCATTGGGCATTGGGAAAGCCCCCTGCATATCCGTATGGTTTAAGTGTAGGTTCATCCGCTACACAGCCACTGCAGACTCCCGGGGTGCTTCACGCATGGGTACTGATCTGTTGGGCCAGAAGAGACAGCCGGCGGCCACGGCCACAGCCAAAGACTCTGCCAACAGCGGTGTCACCCATATGCCAGTGGCACCCCACAATCCAGGCAAAACCATCAATCCCAACACCGGCAGAACCAGTCCCCTGGTTACCGCCACGATGAGGGAGCGACCTGCCTGTTCGATGGCGGTGAAATAGATGGACCCGAGCATGGCCAGCGGCATAAACAACATAGACCAACGCACGAGATCCGCTACCTCCAGCGTCATCACAAGAGCCTCGGGACTGTCGGGAAGGAACAACTGGGCCAAAAACGGCGTCTGCCAGCTCATGACCGCAAAGACAGCGGCTCCAGCCAAGGTGGCTACGACGGACACTCTCCACAAAGTGCCTCGCACTCGATGCTGCAGATGGGCGCCATGATTGTAACTGAGTATAGGCTGTGCTCCACTACCAAGACCGGTGACCAGAAACATCCCGATCATCAGGAGATACTGGACCAGGGTAAAGGCAGCCACACCCATGGGCCCCACATGGGCTAGGATCTGGTGGTTGAACAGAAAGGTTGTCACGCCCGCCGCTAAACTGTTGAACAGTTCACTCGAGCCGTTGACCACCACAGCCTGAAGATGGCGGATACTTAGTTCCGGCAGACCTAGAAGGAGGCCGGAACGCCGGATTTTGGCTTTCCGCCAAAAGTAAACAAGGAAAACGCCAGCACCCATCGTTTGGGCCAGTCCAGTGGCCAAGGCTGCTCCGGCGATGCCCATCTGCAAGACGAACAGGAACAGATAGTCCAGTGCAATGTTTCCGATGGCACAGCCAATCATTACACCGCTGGCTAAGCCAGGCTGACCGTCATTGCGTACAGATTGAACCAAGGGGACGATTAGAATCATGCCTACAAAAAACGGCAGCAAGCCCCGCAGGTATTCGCCGGCGTAAAGCCCCATGTCTCCAGATATTCCGAGGATGTTCAAGATCTGGGGCATGAAGACGATGGCTGTCATACTGCCCGCCAGGCCCAGGCCTATCGCTAAACTGACAACGAGCCCTAGCATGCGGCTGGCCCGATGGCTCTCTCCGGCCCCGAGTAAGACAGCGATGCGGGCATTGCCGCCCACCGCGATCATCAGACCCAGTCCAGCCAACAAGGCTACCACGGGGTAGAGAATATTCACTGATGCCATGGCCTCGGGTCCCAAACTGCGGCCCACCATGATCCCATCAATGACTTGATGCAGGGCCATGAACAACATGGAGGCAATGGCCGGGACGGTATGTCTGCGCAAAAGCGTTCCGAGAGGTTGGGTCAGAAAGTCTTCCCTTGCCGGGTCTGTTCTGTAGGTACCAGTCTCACCTGCATTGATATCGGTAACGTTTTCAAGGTTGTTCATTGTCCTTTGCCCCTCCATTATCTTGTTGTTCCGGTGGCCATGCCACTCGCTGCATGACCTCGAGCATTTCGTTTGTGACCCGAGCCAATGCTGTCCGATCTCCGTCCTCTAACTGCTCCAAGAAGCGGCAGAATTCCGCTTCCAGATAGTCCTCGGCTACGGCTAGGTCTTTGGCTCCTTGCTCCGTGAGCCGCAGCAAGACGCGCCTGCGGTCGGCCGGGTCCTCCACTCGAGTAATATGGCCTTGCTCGACCATGGCGTTGACCATCAACGACAGACTAGACGAGGATACAACCAGGCTTTGGGCCAGATCCTTGAGACTGATGCCGGGTTCGAGGTTTAATGCCCACAACACCATGAACCGCTGCTCTGTGATGCCCATTTTGGATTCCAGCTTGGGCAGCCATTCCACCATGGTTTTACGCGTAAACAGGGATAATACATTGATCAGTTGATTCAGTTGCCGCGCTTGCTGCTGGATGGATGCGTCTTCCCGATGTGCCATACTATCATCAACTCCCTTATTCCAAAGGTTTGAATGTCCATTCGTTTGAATCTAAAACTATTATATCTCCAATCTAATTGAATGTCAACCTTTTTTGCTGAAGGGATGTGCATTAAGAGCGAGGGTCGTAGGATGAATAGCTCCGGGCACCGGAACGGACGCCCACTCGCTGATTTCAGGGCACGGCTATTTGGGTGGAACAAGAATGGCTCAAAGCGGTTTTGCCTTCTGATCGAGTAGCCATTGGAGTGGCGGTGCGGAAACAACCAGCATAACATGGGTATCCAGGATACGGTGGCATCTGTCATCCTGTGATTGGTCATTACCCTGGGTATACCGAAATTAACGGACCCAGCCATTGTTTGCCAGTCAAGCGAAACGGATCCGATCCCTGTGTGTTGCTGCGTGGTTACTGGTGGTATGGTAAGTGGACCGGACCTAGCCGAATACGCTGCTGTAGTCTGGGTAGTGGAGTTATCGGCCGACACCTGACAGGGGCAGTAACACGTACCCGGGGAGAGATCGGCCGGGATGGAAAGTGTATCCCACTCCTTGCCGGTCATCTCCGAGCTGCGGCATGCGTTTTTGCGGCGTTGCTGCACTACTGCCACTGATACGACAATGTCCCTTCACCCCGTTGGTTCAGACCCCGGATCTGGCCACGCATCTTTTCAGAGATGGCGAGACCTGCTGCGTCATCGCCGGCCCGAGTGATGCGAGGACCTGAGGAGAGCCTTTCCATCGACTTGGACCCGGCCTCTTATACTGGACCCAACTGCCTTTTAACACAAATGCTGCTCCATCGCAGGACGTTCTTTTTTTCCTTATAATTAGAGCAAAAAACTGCCCGGAATCCGCCACTGCGGTCTTTCGAGCTTAGTTTTCCACCGTGGTTTATCATTAGCTATCCCGGTGAACAACTCATGCTATTGGTATTTGTAATGCTTCAACATGCGCGTCGCAAAGGTATACGGAAGTGCGTACAACATGATACGACAACAAAAAGAAGCCCTGCATAGACCACAAATATAGTGGGTTCTGCAAGGCCCGTAAGCTCATATCAGTTTCTGTGACCGAGTTACTGCCCATAATGGCGCTCTCTATGGCAGTTTGGACACAGCGCAGTAGTGTTCTCGATTATATCTGCACCGCCGTCGGCCAAGGATTTGATGTGATGGATCTCCAAGAAAGGCTCACCTGTTGTCTTCGAAACAAATGGTGCTGGCTCGTGACAACCCTGACAGACACCATCAGCCGCACGCCGGACATACTCTGCCACAGACGGGTTTCGAAAAAACCTGCCTGTGGTCACGATAGTCTGACATGGTTGTCTGGGTTCGATAACTCGCTTACTTAGTTCCTCATTCGACGAGTTGCGTGCGGTCTCTTCGCGTTTCTCCATCTTCAGCTGATACTCTTCTTCGGTGAAGTTATACACTGGGTTGGGTGGGAATCTCCCTGTCGAGGTACTCTGATAGATATGCGATGAATCCAGGGGAGTGAGCGTTC
>PUOC01000240.1 GCA_003551965.1 Clostridiales bacterium
AGCAGGGCCTGGTCAAGACGGGCCGTATGATAGGACGTCAAAACCACTGTCGGGCCATCTAATTGCGGCATCAGCGTCTGCAGGCTGCGGGCCCGCTGCGGCCCATAATGAACATAGGCGGGCAGATCCGGGGCAAAGCGGGACAGCTCCTGGCGCCAGTTGCCCAAGAGCGATGTGGGGCAGACGATGAGAACCGCCTCCGCCCGCTGGCCCTCGGCCTCTTCCTCTGCAGCCGCTGCCGGAGCGTGATGGCCGTCAAACTGATACATCAGCCAAGCAATGACTTGAATGGTCTTGCCCAAACCCATGTCGTCAGCCAAGCAGCCGCCGAGTCCCACCCGGGACAGGCCGGCCAGCCAGCCCACACCGCGTTCCTGGTAGGGGCGCAGTTCGCCCTGGAAGCCATCGGGCGCCGGCAGAGGTTCAAATCCGCCGGAACGGAGCAATTCAAACAGACGGGCCAGCGCACCTTGCAGTTCCACATCCACATCCACCTGCAGATCTTGGGCCAGGGCATCACCGCCCAAGGCCGTGCCCAGGACATCAGCTCCGGAAGGCGGCTGTTGGGAACGGCGGCGCAGAAAGGTATCCATAGATGCCACTTGGTCGGGGTCCACCCGCAGCCAGCGGCCGCGCCACCGAATCAAAGATGATTTCATGTCGGCAATGGCGCGAAATTCTGCAGCCGATACCTCTTGATCGCCAATGGCTGCTTCCCAGCGGTAGGACTGGAACAGGGTCTCGCCGAACAGACCCGTCGATTCCCAGTCCTTGTCGTCATCCACCACCAGTTTCGCCTGCAGGTGGGAGCGCTCCGAGGTCAATTCCACCGGCAAGACGATTTCGACACCCATTTCCCGCAATATGTGAAAGCTGCCGGACAGGAAATCAGCCACCTGCTCGGTGGACAACTCCACAGTCGTCGGCGCCGCCTCGGCCAGCGCGTCGGACAAGGGTGCAAAGACGGCTGCGGCCCTGCCCAGCGCTGCCAGAATCTGTTCCTGGGCCCGGGGAAACACGCGCCCCCACAGCTGTATGTCCTGCTGCGGATGGTGCCAAATCCGTTCCACGGGCACAATTAAGCTGGGATCATCGGGCGCTTGGACTAAAAAACGCATCTGCCAGCGGCCCTGGGTGTAGCCTGCCCGTGAGACCCCTGCTTCTGCCTCTGGATCATCGCCCGGCGGATCAAGGCGCAGCCCCAAGCGGAGCAGATCGCCGCGTTCACCGCGCCCAGCGGCGTTCCACTGCTCCAGCTCCGCGGGCAGATGCCGCCACTGCGGCTCCGCTGCGGCGGCAAAACGGGAGTTGGCACCGGTCAAACTCTGCAGCCACCCGGCTTCCCAACTGTCCGGGCCCGCTTCCGGCAGCTGCTCGCTGCCCATTCCCACTGTACCCCGGTTCTGGGCCGCAGCCGTACGCACCAACGCATCGATGCAGTCATCCAAAAAGCGCCGCAGCAGGCTGTGGGGCGCCCACACTTCCAAATTGCGGGAAGAGGCGGACAAGCAGTAAGCTGGCGGCGGGAACTGCTCCATCAGGCGCTGAAAGCGCTGGCGATCCCGGGGCCTTCCCAAATCTGCCGCCCAAGTGCCCCGCTGTTCCCGGCCCCGGCGCAGGGATCGGAGGGACGGAACAAAGCGCTGGCCGACAGCCAGTTCCAGGGCCAGTTTCGCGGCCAAGGCATAGGCTTGCAGCGAAGATCCGGCCCACAAAGGCCCAAAGCGGGTGGTTTGGCCGGGGTCCAGTGCCAACGGGCCCAGAAGCTGCAGCAGGCGCCAGCAGTCCACGGCGCGCCCGTGGACCGGCAGCCGTCCGTAGGGCGTGCGCGGCTTCCTTCCTGTGGGAGTCTTCGGCCGCGGCAGAATCAAAGGAAGCTGCCGCGAAAAGAAACCCAGTTCTTCTAAGGAAGGCTGCTCATCGGCGTCCCCGGCGCCGGCTAAGGCCAAAAGTGCCGACGGCAGGGCACTGCCACCTGGCGCCACAGCAGACCAAAACACCATTTCGCCGGACTCGCCTTCATTTCCGGGCACATAGACCGCTTCCAAGGCGGGGCGCTGCCCAGGTTCCAGCCAAGCAATCAGATCCCGGTGATCATGCTGTATCGACGATACCCTTTCATTCCCCAATGTTGGTGCCACCTCCAGAGTTCATGTCCCATGTTCTATGAAGCGTTGTTTTCCTTTGTGTTCGACATGTTGCGCCCTATCCCTCCATGGGCCCTGACACGAAAGATAACAGGCCGATGTCCGGAGCGACTGTTTCTGCCATGAGCCAAAGCCGCTGCCCAGTCAGTTTCCAGCATACATTCAACCGTAACACACGTATGTTCGATTGACAGGGACGACCAAAAAGCGCCGTTTCACCCCGGCTCTCGGGCCCGGCGTGCCACGGTACCTTTCTCTCGATTCGATTATGCGGCCTTAGAGATTACCGCCCTGGCCGTAGGTAAGCATCGAGTCTGCCGGGCCGGGCGCTACTGTGACCGCGCCAGACGAAAGCCATGGCGGGGCAGGGCCATGTCCGGCGGCATGGTGGTGCTGTATCCCACCCGCAGCACCCTGTAGTCTCCGTACCAATGACCGCCCCGCAGGACCCGGTGCCTTCCCCCGGGCCCGCCGGCGGTGAAACACCACTCCCAGACATTGCCGCTCATATCGTAGAGGCCGAGGGCATTGGGCTCTTTCTGGCCCACGGCATGGGTGCGCATGCCGCTGCCGTCGATATCACTGTTTTCTGCAAACCAAGCCACGTCTGACACCTGCTCCTGGGCCTCCTCAGCGGCGGGCCTGTAGATGGGCCCGATACCGCCGCTGGCGTAGTTGCCCGGTGTCCAGTACATGCCGTCCCCATAGATGGCTCCGCGGGAACTGTCATTTCCTTGGTAGCGGGCGGCCAGCTCCCACTCGGCACTGGACGGCAGGCGAAATCCATCGCCGTCGCCCTGTACAGCACTATCGCAGGCCGCAGCCTGGGTGGAATCCCGCAGCACGGCACCGTCGTATGTATAGACCGGCGTATACCCCAGGCGTTCCGAGAGGGCGTTGCACCAGACAATGCAGTCCCGCCAACCGACGGCAGTGACTGGTTCGTATTTTCGCTGGCTGGGAAAACGGCCGGCTTTTTCGTAGCCGCTGTGCCAGGATCCTGCCCCTACAGCCGTCCCTTCGCAGCCGGCCTGGGCAAAGACATAGCCCTGCTCTTCCGCCCACGTGCGCACCTGATGCCAAAGGGCATAGGTAACCTGGGTTTCAGCCATCCAAAACCGTTCCTCCACGGCGGCAGTGCCCTTGTCACTGGTCCAAGCGGGATAGATTGCCGCCGGAGCAAGGCGCATCTGGAACGTTTGTTCATCGACACTGTGGGTGCGTCTGGCGGCAACCGCCTCTTCCTCCGCGGCCAAGTCTTGCGGCGTTGGTAAGGGCACCCCTGGAATACTGTACAGGGACAGTGCAGACACCACCAATGCAGCAGCAAAAATCCGACAGAACATATTCGACATCATTCACCCTCCTTGCAGGTGGTCATCCTTCCCAGAAACCCGAAAGATCCCAAGGCTGCGGTCCTCCTCAACTGTATTGCCATGCTAATGAGAATTCATTTTTATGCATAGGATCGAAATAAAAATGCCTAATCCGTTGACAGAAAGCAACTTTATGCGTATAATACGTATAAATACTCATAAGAAGGGGTGTCTCTATTGAAACACGTTTGGCTGCTTCTGCTGGCGCTAACCCTCATTTCTGCCCTAGTACTCACCGGTCCGCTTGCGGCCCAAGAACAAAAACTGGTCATTGCCAATGTCAGTGATGTGGTAAACATGGATCCGGCGTACCTGACCGACGCACCGACCTCGACGGTAGCCTATTTGATGTTTGAACGGCTGGCCCGGTTTGACGAAGACGGCATTGCCCAGCCGGCTTTGGCGGAATCCTGGGACGTCAGCGACGATGGCCTCTTATGGACGTTCCACCTGCGGGATGACGTTTTGTTCCACGATGGTACGCCCTTCAATGCCGAAGCGGTGAAATACACCTTCGACCGCATCAGGGATGAAGAAATGGCCTCTCCCGGTGCCAGCGATGTGCAGATTGTGGAAGAGATCACGGTGGAAGATGAATTCACAGTGTCCTTTTCTTTGGAATTTCCTTCCGCTGCCTTCTTATACACAGCGATCATGTCCACCCGTTGCGGCATTGTCAGTCCTACAGCCGCGGAAGAATGGGGACAGGACTTCAGTTTAAACCCAGTAGGCACGGGGCCGTTTAAGTTCTCCGAATGGGAGCCGGACTCCTATGTACGCGTGGTAAGAAACGAGGACTATTGGGGCGATGTACCTCTCTTGGATGAAGTGGAGTTTCGTCCCATCCCTGAGGCCGCCACCCAAATGATTGAACTAGAAACCGGCGGCGTCGACATGGTGCTGCGGGTACGGGCCGGCGATTTGGAGCGGGTGCAGGCCAACCCCGATTTGACCCTCTATTCGACACCGGACTACAACGCCCGCTATGTATTCTATAACGTCAGCCGCGAACCCATGGATCAGCTGGCACTGCGCCAGGCCATCAGCCACGCCATTCCCGTGGACATGATCCTGGAAGCATTCCTGGGCGAAGCGGTCATCCGCACCTACGGCGTCATGCCGGAAGTGAGCTGGGCCTATCACGTGCCTGAGCACACCTATGATTTCGATCCCGAACTGGCCCAGGAAATTTTGGAAGCAGCGGGCTGGGAATATGACAGTGCCGGCCGCCTCCTCTATGACGGCGAACCGCTGGTGCTGGATCTGTACTCGCCCGACGGCCGCTATCCCATGGATAAGGAAATCGCCGCTGTCATACAGCAGTCCTTGGAAGAAATCGGCATTGGCGCTGAGATCAGCGTGCTGGAATGGGGCGCTTATCTGTCCGCGGTGGACGGCGGCGTTCCGCATCTCAGTATCTTGGGATGGTCCCAGGCCACCGGCGAACCGGCCACCATGTACGGGCCGCAGTTGAAGTCGCAGGAAGAAGGCGGCTGGGCCAATGCCATGTTCTACTCCAATCCGGAATTGGATGCCCTGCTGGTAGAAGGGGAGATCGAAACCGATCTGGAAAAACGGACGGCGATCTATGTGGAAGCCCAGGAAATCGTAGCCGCCGATGTGCCCATGCTGCCCATGTTCAGTGAGAACCTGATCTATGCGGCCGGCAATCACGTCAAGGGGTACCAGCATTCGCCCGCCGGGTTCCAGCTTAGCACTGTTTATATCGAAGACTAGACGAAATGTCCTTGGCAGGCCGGCCTTAGGGCCGGCTTTGCCTTGGCCGGGAGGTAGCCATCATGCTCCGTCATATTGCCCGCCGTTTAGCATCACTGGTTCCCGTGATGCTGGGCGTTTCGGTTACGGTTTTTCTGATCCTGCAAATTACTCCCGGTGATCCTGCCCGGCTGATGGCCGGGCAGCAGGCGGATCCGCAGGTACTGGCCAACATCCGGGCCGAATTAGGCCTCGATCTGCCGCTGCCGGTGCAGTATTGGAATTTTCTCAGCGGCGCTGTGCAGGGGGATTTAGGCCGTTCCTACCGCAGCGG
>PUOC01000227.1 GCA_003551965.1 Clostridiales bacterium
TGAAAGGTCGATCCCCGCGTGTGCGGGGTAGACGTGGGATGCGAGCCCAAGTCCCACGCTCTGCGGGGTCGATCCCCGCGTGTGCGGGGTAGACATCTCTTGTAGATGGAAGAATATGGACAGGAACGGTCGATCCCCGCGTGTGCGGGGTAGACCCTCAGACACAATTGCAACAATTCGTGTCTGAGTACAATTCGCCAATCCTAGTCTTTCTTTGTTGATGGACGCCTTGCTAGCAGAAGACCATCCATCTCAACTAGATCTACTGGCGGAACACCTAACACCGCCACAGCTTGTCCGCCGGGTACCCCTGGTTCTCGCCACAACATGATAACACTGGCGTCGCCTTCTGCATAGAACCAATCCTCAACCACATTCCAGACGCGTTGGCGCACCGCAGAGGATAGATTTGGACTTGAGTAGACTCCTGGACCTAACTCCAACATCGAAGACGCGAGGAATCCGCGCATCCGATCAGACACATTACGAGTGACTACCACTGTCATCGACATACAGAAGCTCCTTTATCCTGTCTATCATCTCTGGAATCAACTTGTATTTGCGAAACCACTTGGCAGCCTCATATCGTAGTTCTCTTTCTAGCATACTATCTGGGACTTTGTCTTGCCGTGCGGCGACGGAAAAGGCTAGTGGAAGAGTCATTTCGGTTCGCCACATGTCGGCGATATCCAGCGTGAATGCGTTGCTTGAATCCTCGTGTATGAAGCCTAGGGGCGGCAGAGCACCGACAGCTGCTACAGCGATGTCCGCGGCAGCCTCCACGAAAGTGGCAGCATGGTTGATGGCCTGATTGGGCCGGTCGGCATCTGTGGGATTCTGTCGGTCATATCGGCGCCCTTTCCATTCGACACCGTACTGGTGAGCAATAATCCGATATGCCTCTTTGAGCTTGCTGCCTTCTATGCCCCTAAGAACGCTGATGTCATCGTGGGGTAGAGCTGCTTGGAATCGGTGGCCGTACATGCGGCGAGCAACTCGAACTCTCTGGTCCTCATCTGCCCACAGTCGTGCATGAGATCTGGCGATGTCGGAACGTCCTTGGCCCATCGGAGGGGCAGTGTAGTACTTTACGCCCCCTTGTCCGATGGCGGCAAGCAGTGTGCCATGTCTTGCCAGAATACGCAGTACATCATGGGTGACAGATGTGCCAGGACCTAGTAGGATCATGGAAAGCCTTTGATACGGAATAGCATAGTCACCGGCTTCCATCTCATTACTGCCAGCGGCGGTGAAATGCAGTGTTCCATCGTCGACATAAAGGTTACCTCGACTAAGCCAAAGCAATCCGTGCCGGTCTGTGTATGGGATGCGTGAGCGAGCTCGACCCAAGCGCCCAGCAAAGAGCGACCCACTGCTCATTGCTGTGGTGGCCTCACTAACATCATTCCATAGCCGAAGGCACGGTGCCTGCCAAGGCCCCTGGCGAGGAAATCGGTAAAGAGGTTGGGGTCGGTTACAGTCAACCTCCCTCGCAATAGAGCCTGGGGTCGAGTCAACGAGCCGCGTCGCCGTACATTTCCCTTTCTCTGCGTCTGGCGCAACTGACGTACGAGTTGAAATCCAGATAGTTCTATGTCCTTAACTTCTGAACCGGCGTCTCTCTTCAACTTCTCTGCCGCCCAGTTGCAGTACACGGTCTCTCTGCTCAAGGTTTCTTTCTCCAACTGTTTGTCGGCTTTCATGAGAAAAAGGTCCTTCTCTACTCCGGTTCGCGCTTTTCGTCCCACAGGACAGCAGAGTACTTCAAAGGCCAACTGCCGTCCTGTTTCGAAGCTCGGCATTGGTTTGCTGGCGATCCGTGCTTCGGGATCAGAACAGACCTCAAAGGCACTCGGGTGAGCAGACTCATAAAGCCTTTTTTGTAGAGATCTTCCGTCATGTTGGCAGTATCCAAGAACACGAGATATCTGCCCTTGGCGCACACAAACCCGCCAAGGTTGGGGAGCGGAAGAGTCGAAAGCAGCTTTCAGCCAGGCATGCATCCCGTATCCTAGATCCTGATCATTGATGCCGGTGTTCAGCTCTTTGCTGCGAAGGAACCGAAACAGGGCAGACATGATCGGCTGTATTTCCACCATGTAAAGCTGTCTCACGACGGCTTCCCCCCAATCAAACCTTCAACACGCCATCGGCTGCCAGCGGGAAGTTGACTGCGCCAGTCCCGAAGATCGTAGACACAGCGCATCTCACCGCTGCGCTCAGAGACGACACCCCGGGACCAGCAGGCACGTAGCCTTCCACTTGGCTCTACGGCGTTGCCGCTTCGATCCCACACTGGAGTGGTTTCTAGAATGCTCACAAGGTCTTCTCCACTGCGCACAGGTGAAACAGGGTCAAGCAAAGGCCTCGCGGGCATGCACGTTTTGCGGCCAAGGAACAAAGGTCGCGCTGGGAATCGAAGCGCTTGCATAATTTGCTCTATATCGGGAGACCCGGGTGAAACGCCCAACGCCACGGTCATCAACCCGTCAGTCCAGAAATGACGGTAACGTTGATGGATGCCCAGCTTTGCTGACCCACCACCTCGATGTTCGGGGACTCCCCGTGTTGTCCAACCTGGACTTCTCATCTTCTCTTGTCCAAGATCAGTAGTGTGGTAGTCAATCAACCGCTCTGGTTCCACATCCCACCGGGCTGCGAAGTCCAGGCGTTCTTGAAGAACCTGAAGTTTGTCAAAGTCACCATGGCTCCAGCCAAGACCGTTGCCGATCAGTCCTGTTAAGGCTGCTTTGCCAGGGAAATCGTCAATGAAATTATGGTGGTCAACAATCACACTCCCAAAACTGATTTGAGGTGAGTCGAAGCGCAGTACTACTGCCTTCATAGACGATCACCAAAGATCTGATCAAGACTCCTGTCGATAGCATCCTGCAGTACTAACGGGTCTTCTGAGCTAGGCCAACTGTGAACGGGTGCCACAGCTGCGAACCTCCCGTCTTCCTGCCTTCCGTACATGGCGTCCATGGCACCCATGTAATCTGCCATACTTTCGATTGACCGACTCATGGGATTGCCGGTGCCGGACGAATCATCGACTGGTTGGAGAAAGGCGTTGGCTAGACTACGGGGCTGTTGACGGCCTGTTTCCAAAACAACGCATTCTGCCCTAGCATAAGGGGCGGTTGCGCCCAGCTTTGCGCCGGGACTCACCTGCGCTATGCCGTGGATTAAGAGGTCCAGCAATTCGCGGCATTCTTGATCATCTTGGTCACGCCATTGCTGTCGCTCACAGCCAGTTAGATTTGATACCAGTAGCGGTATGTCTACAACTACATACCCGTAGAAGACCCCGCTTCCCAACTCCATGTCGTTTGCATGCGCAGCGCCTGTTTCATCGCCCGCCAGATCGTCAACTACTGTGAAGTAGTCGACTTCGGTTTCCAAGGCATGGGTCGTAAACGCATGGGCCACATGTACGGGCGCGTCAGTGCGAGCCAAAATATCTGAAGTCACGAAGCGTCCGAACATGGCGCCTTCAAAACCAGAGACCGGGTTGGATAAACCCGCTTGCTCGAACATAGCCTTAAAGTTCTTCTTAGCAGCCTTGGCATGTTCATCCAGATAGTTCTTGGCATCCTCAAGGCTGTCCTGTTTTGCAGCCTCTTCTAGCAATCCCACAAAGTAATCAGCTTCGGGTTGCCCAAACAGGACCGGCTGTTTCATGGCTAAGCTCTCTTGGTCTATGGACTTCTTGCCGCCCGCAGCATGCAGGATGCCCTGCGCAAGATGAAGTATCAGCTCCTTGGCTCGTTCGTCATCCATGCCATTGTTGACTAGGCGTCTCTTAATGGCTCTGTTAAAGAAATGGCGAGTTCGCAGTCCCTTAGGCAGGTTGGTACGATCAAACATCCATCGACGCCAGTGGTACTTTTGGCATTGGCTCGATACCCGCAGTCGAGGTGAACCGCCAAACGTAATGCGCTTGGCCAAACCGGCGTCATCCCGGTTAAGCAGGCTACCGTGATAACTTGTCAAGAAATGAACCTGTAAGAACATCGAATCACTCCTTGTCCACGATTTGATAGTAATCTCCCGCAATCCGACGATGCAGTTGTTCGCGTCTATCGTTATCCTTACTCAGCAGCAACCACGCAGGTTCTATCCAGTTACAAGATGCGTTTTTGGCTCTCAGAAACCGTGCTGTGCGTAGAAGAAGAATCCGACGTGTGCCAGTATCGGCAGCCAGCAATCTTTCCAGCCTTGCCTCAGAAAACCCACAATTTGCCAGGGCCGCACCTAGTCCTGTGTCAGCAGTGTGTGCTTGCGGGCTCATCAATGCTATACCGGCCACCAAAGTTATCCAGTCTTCCATAGACCGTTCCCAGCCATTAGGTAGGTGCCGGAACGCAAACCGATAGAATGCCAACGGGGGGTTTTGGCGAGGATTCATTCTTCGAAGCGCAGCTCGTTCGCCATTGGGAAATTGATCACTACCGATAACACCGGCAATGCGGGCTATACAATCCGGTATGTTTGATCGGGCCTGTTGTACTGCACTCATGTCCGTACCCCTTTCAAGAACGAAAAGCTGTCATTGTTGTACAGGGAAGACCAAAATCTCTGCTCGGCCCGTACGGCGGCTCGGTATTGACGTCCAGAATGTATGGGCATCTCGGCCTGTACTTCGCGCAACACCCGCAGTGCAAGGTCGCGCAGAAGCAAAACCCAATCTGTCAGCACCTTACGCTCTTCGGTTTCTTCTGGTGCAGACCATAGCCAGGGAAAAAACTCCTTTGCCCACAGAAGTTCAAAACGGCGGGCGTAACGGGGCCACCACGCCTTTGTGGAGTCGCGATCCCACTTTACCCGCTCTGGGCCTCCCTGCAGATAGGTGTAGACCGAATGCCTTAGAACTTGACTCTGCATGGAGCCGGCGTAATCCACCCCCGCCTTGCTTAGGGCGGATAGACGGTCCGGTGTCTCAGAACGATGGAATAGCCGGGGTCTCTTCTTCTCTGGTATTCGAACAGATTGCTCGTAGAATCCGTCGGTCGTTCCTTGACCGCGAACCATGACGGACATCGTCATCCAAAGGTCGCCGGACCACTCTGGCAACGGTTCCTGCAACGCAGTCCGTCGCAAGCCCTGGTTAGGAAACACCAGGCGCCTCATGGTCTCAGCGGTAATGCCCTGTGTCGGGATGGTGAGGGCCTTGCCTCCTGCAGGAGAGTCTTGGGCAGAATCTGTCACCTCGATGGGGAGCCAGGCATCGCCAACAACCCCCTGCATCTGCTTGGCCTCGATTCTTGGAACTGAACATGGTATGCTATGAGCTGAGAGCTTTCCCGACGGTTGTTTCAGCAGTCGAATTCGACGGCAAACTTCGATGTAGCAAGGGTCAAGAACCGATAATGGGAGGGAAGTGCTGCCATCCCAAGGTTCAAGCCACACCAGAACAAGCCCCTTCGGGTTGAAACCGAACGGTGATTGCAGAATCTCGTTACGATGTTTCTGCAGTCGTTTTACTGCGTCTAGCCATCGCCCTCCCGGAGTCCAATCCCGCAGCAGTTCA
>PUOC01000024.1 GCA_003551965.1 Clostridiales bacterium
AATCCCACCAGTGTTCCCACAGACATCTCGCCGCCAATGACCAGCCTGCCGCCATACCAGAGCACCAAGGCCGTTCCAGCACCCAGAACGAAATGGACATAGGGCATCCAAAAGGCCGAGATGCGGGCGGCTTTGACGTTCACCTCAACATAATGCCGGTTTTCTTTTTCAAAACGGCTCTGATCTTGTTTTTCCTGACCGAAGAGTTTCACGGTTTCTATCCCAGCCAAGCTGTCACGGACCATGGATGTGAGGCGGGCAAAACTGGAACGGGCCCGCGCAAACATCGGCCGGACTTGCACAGCGTAAGTACGTATGGCGTGAAACATCAGCGGAAGCAGGATCACAAATAAAAGGGCTAGGCGGATATCCCACAGAAAGGCCACAGCCAGCACTCCGAAAATGGTCATTAGATTGGACACAATGTACACTGACCCACTGGAAAGAAACTGGTGCAAGCTGTCGGCATCGGTGGTGACCCGGGCCAGCAAATCTCCGGTTCGGCTCTTATCATAGAAGGTGAAGGACAGCCGGTTCATGTGGCGGTACAGGGCCGTACGGATATCGTGGATGATGTTCTGGGCCGTGGATTCTGCCAGGCAGCGTTTGAAGAACTCGGCAGCACTCTGGCAGAGGACAGCACCGATCATCAGTGCCGCCAATGGAATGAGGCCGCCGATGTCATCGGCCATGATCATATTGTCCACACCGTAACGAATCAGCCACGGGGGAACCAGACCCAACACAGTGGAGAGAATCGCCATGGCGCCGACACCAGCAGCCAAGGGCCAATGTGCTCGTCCGTATGCGGCTATCCATCGCAGCACTGAAAGCATTGCTTTCTCCTCCTCCTTGTCATCCAGGGAATTGTAGATTTGGCTCAAACCTAAAAGCATCGGTGCTTTCCGAGAACGGACACCAGGGCAAGGATTGCGGCCGTTGGGCGAAAATTCACTGTCCCCGCCGGACAGGCTCGGCCCGGGCAGGACGGGCGTCCTCATCTTCGGAAACATGGTGATTGGCACAGCATGCGGGTGCAGCGCTGCCTTGCTCAACCAGCGTTTCCAGTTGGGCACGGAACGTTTCCAAGCCGTCCTGGCGTACCGAATAGTGCACATGGTAACCCCGTTTTTCTCCCGCCACCAGTCCGGCTTCCCGCAGAACGCGCATGTGCTGGGAAACAGCCGACTGAGAAATTCCCAATTGCCTGGCTATGGCATTGACGCAGTAGGAATGATCCAGCAGCAGCTTGAAAATTTCCAGTCGCCGGCTGTCGCCGAGGGCCTTGCAGCCTTTCAGAAAAAATTCCATTGTTGATACCTCCAGCGATCGAAGTCCCGGGCGGCATACACCCTGGGTCTAATATACCCAGTTTTTGTTGATATTCCTTATGCTGACGAAAAACAAAACTGCGCAAAAACCGACCAAGATAATAAAACTGACCGGAACAGGCATTACGCCGCCGCCGGCCACGGCCGACCGCAGGATGTCTGTCCCATAGGTCAACGGCAGTACATGGCTGATGGGGCGCAGGAAGAGCGGCAGATCCTGCAGAGGAATGAACAATCCGCACAGGAACACCATGGGAAAACGGAAAAAATTAGAGAACGTCTGCGCTTCGAATACTTCCTTCACGGACACGGCGATCATCAAGCCAAGAAAGGTGGAGCTGACCGAAATCAGAAAGACGCTGCCGATGACAGTGGGCCAGTGTATGCGCGCCAAGGCAATGTCAGTAAACACATAGGCCAGCAGAATAGGGACAAGGGCATTGAACAGGCCAAAGACGATGGCACCGGATGTTTTGGCCAGCATCAGATAGTAGATGCTGATGGGCGCCAGCAGCAGACGTTCAAAGGAACGGCTTCTCTTCTCGAAGGTAATGGTGACGGCCAGCATGGATGTGGTACCGAAGAGAATGGACATGGCCATAACACCGGGGAGAAGGTCCTGTACGTCAATGGGCGAGGCAGAGCGCAGGAAAAACATCAATGTCCAAGCCAATGGGAATATGATCCCCCAACTGATATTCGGAGGTTTCAGGTAATAGGTGCGCATATCCTTGCGCAGAACGTGGACGAAAGGTATAAGCTGGCGTATCATAGCTGCTTGCCTCCCCGGCTGTTTTGCATCTCTGACAATCCCAGGCCTGTGGCACGGACGAATACGTCTTCCAATGAAGGGCGCAGAACCTTGGCCTCATAGATAGACAGTCCGCTGCGTTCGCAGTGGGCAAGGAACGGGGCGACATTCAGTGCTGTGCCCGAGTAGATGCGGATGGTGCGATCATCTACGCACTCCATACGGACATGGGGAAAAGCTTTGGCAAGGCCACTGGCGGCATCGGCTGCTCCAGTGTCCAAAGCCAGCTGCACGGAGCTTTCTTCATGCTCCGAATCCAACAAATCCGATACCGCACCGCGGCGGACAATCCGGCCATCCACCAAAAACGCCACGCGGTGGCAGAGCTGCTCCGCCTCCTCAATGTAGTGGGTGGTCAAAAAGACGGTGGTGCCGGATTGATTCAGCTCCCGAATCAACTGCCGAATTTCTCTGGCACTGACTACGTCAAGGCCCGTTGTGGTCTCGTCAAGAAACAGGATCTCGGGGCGGTGCATAAGAGCGGCGGCAATGGTCAATTTCCGCTTCATACCCCGGGAATACTTGCCGAAAGACTGGCTGGCCGCATGGCCGAGGCCCACCCGTTCTATCAGTTCCCGCGCCCTTGGCTCGCGCTCGCGCCGATCCATGGCATAGAGAGCGCCGCAGAAAATTAAGTTTTCCAAACCGCTCATTTCGTTATAGAGGTTGCTCTCGTCGGGAACAATGCCCATTAACCGCTGGGCACGGCTGTCTACCTGTTTCGCATATTCGCTGCCTGCGTATTTTACCGAGCCGCCGTCTATGCGCGCCAGCCCAATCAGCATGTTGATGGTCGACGTTTTGCCGGCACCATTGGGGCCAAGAAAACCAAACATATCCCCCTGCTCGACGTGAAAATCAATGGCGTCTACCGCTGTAAAGTCCCCGTAGCGTTTTGTCAGTTGTATGGCTTCCAGGAAGTACAAGTCGGATTCCCCCTAGTGTTCATGTTCCCAGCGGCACCAAGGCCAGTTTCGACAGCTCGGCCGTGCCTGCGCGGTGCAGGGAAGTCGGTTTTGTGGTTGGCAGCCACGGAGGACATCCCCGCAGGCTCGGTACAGTGGCGGCCTGCGGGGATGTCGTTCTGCCATCGGCTGCCGGGAATATCGAATGCTACTTCTCCTCGTCATCTGCGCAGGAATGACCGGGTTCATCGCCATGGCATTCTTTGATCTGTTCAGGGCTGCATTCACTAGGCTTGCCTTTTAGTTTTTCGGGATGCTTGCATTTCCGCTCTTCAGTCATGGTCGCACCTCCCCTCACGGTGTCCTAAGCATTTAAGAATATACTTAAATACTTTTCTCGATCATAGCATCCCTGATGTGTACTGTCAAGGACGGGTCGGTTTTTGTTTTCCCGGGGGCCCCCTAGGGCTGTGGCTGGGCAGCCGCCGCGGGCGCGGATGCCCAGGGGTACGGGACGCTTGTGCACAACAGCCGCGGCCGAAAAAAAGACGGCCGGCCCTAGGAGAGGGGCTGGCCGTTTAGAACGCTTGCCTGTAGCGTTGGTGCGTGGCGAGTGTGTCAGCACTGTTCCAATTCTGCCCTGAGATTGGCGAAAATCTGTTTAACCGTCAAAATTTCTTTCACCGCGTCCACTCTTTCTCCGGAAAAGACCAGGGCCTGTTCAAACTTGCCGCCCTGGGTGGCGTTGTTCAATGCATCCATGATGCAAAAACTGTGGGAACAGCGTTTCAGACAACGGACACACTTTTCAATGCTGATATGAGCGTCCGATGCAATGCGCTCGGCAAAGGAATTCCTCAATCCCTGGCCTTTGAGTCCCACGGGGCTGTCGATTTGAACCACGTCTTCCCGGCCGGAGCGGACGTAAAGTTCCTTGAAATCCGGTGAAGCATTGGACTCGACGCTGGCCGCGAAAATGGTCGCCATCTGCACCCCTGCTGCACCTGCATCGAGGGCAGCTTTGATGTCGCGGCCGTTGACAATGCCCCCTGCGGCAATCACCGGTATATCGACTTCCGTTACGACTTCGGGAAGGATGTCGTGTAAGGGCCGGTCGGTCCCTAGGTGGCCGCCGGCCTCCTTTCCTTCCACGACGACGGCGGCAGCGCCGAGACGTTCGGCCATGGCGGCCAGTTTGGCTGAAGAAACAATGGGGACGATAGGTGTATCCGCTTCCCGTCCCCAGCCGAACATATCCCGGGAAAAGCCGGCCCCCGAAATGACAAGGTCGATCTTCTCGTTTAGTGCCGTTTTCACCAGATCGGCGAATTCGGTGACCGCAAACAACACATTGACCCCGATCACACCTTCTGTCAAGGAGCGGGCCCGGCGTATTTCGTCACGCAGTTCCTGGAGAGACATACCCGTGCCGGCAATCACCCCAATTCCGCCTTCATTCGCTACTGCAGCGGCCAGTCGAGCCGTCGATACTCGCACGGCCATGGCCCCTTGGATAATGGGAATCGGCACCTTAAGCTGGCCGATATTCAATTCGGGTAAGCGCATCGTGTTCCTCCACTCTCCGTACCCAGCCCAACGCCGTTACGGTCAAAGTTTGTTCGTATACCACCTGATTATAACACAATATGAAGCTGCAGTGTACGGATTTTCCGGTTTTTCCGCCGTACCACCGAAGCGCCTCGCCGAAGGGCGTTGGGGACGCTGCGGTGGATTTGCGCCCGGCGCAGCACCGCGCCGCCGGTACGGGCACCTGCAGCACCCAGTGCCTGCCTATATGGCCTCCGCAGCTTCCGCATGGAGGAACTGCACTGCCAAGTGTTGTTTTTGGAGGAGTGGGAGTCTGCACGTAGAAGAACGTATTGTTGCTGTACAACAGACAGGGCATGGCACTATGGGAGGGGGATGGCCGTGGTCAATCAAAAATCGGCGGAGGATACGCAGCGGCAGTCACTGATGGACTGCTTTTTTGCCCGGATTCGCGAGAACAGCACAGCCTCTGTATTGTTTCACACAGCCGTGGGACAGAAGCTGGGATTAGGGGTTACGGACTACAAAACGCTGGATGTCTTGATTCGCAAAGGGCCTTTGACCCCCAAGGCAATCGCCGAATACACAGGTCTGACGTCCGGTTCCGTGACCACTCTCATCGATCGTTTGGAGGCCAAGGGTTTCGCATATAGAACCCGTGATGAGAAGGATCGCCGCAGCATACGAGTGCATGCGCGCCGGGAGAGGGAAGCAGAAATCCTCCCCCTCATTGAGCCTTTAGGACGCCGGGCGGCGGAAGTGCTCACGTCCTATTCCGATCGGGAACTGGAAACGATCTGCCAATTTCTGAAGGACGGAACGGCAATCCTCCATGAAGAGGTGAAACGCCTATAGCTTGGTTAGTGCTCCTGACGTGGGTCGGCGGCCGTGGCTGTCCGCAGATGAACTTTTTTGACACCCTATGCCGCGC
>PUOC01000238.1 GCA_003551965.1 Clostridiales bacterium
CGGCCCGTGATGCAGCCGATGATCTCGACCGCTCGATTGCACGGGACCGGGCGGCACGGGAAGTGGAAGAGGAAACTCGAGAGCTGCGGCGGGAAGAAAGAGGCACCGGTGATGACGACACCTTTGTGGCCGAAGGCGAAGCTCTAGAGGGCGACGAAATGCCCTCGGACGGTGAAGAAGGTGAGGAGGCCGAAGTCTGGGAGCTTGACGAAGGCGAGGGTATGGACCTCGACTTCGGTGATAACGGCGAACGGGATGACATGGAGACCGAAGAGGAAGCAGATAATGGTGCGGCAGACAGGCAGGAACACGATGCAGCAGAAGACAATGGCCAGCCGGAGGACGATTTCGATGACGAAACCGCTCCCGAACAGGATGCGGATGAGGCTGCAGAAGAATTCGATGACGCGGAGCAGCCTGATGAAGAAGTGGAAGAGCCCGATGGAGAAGCGGAGCGCCCCGACGGTGAAGGCGAGGAGTCGGATCCGGCCGATGGCGCCGATGAAGACGGTGCCCCCGGCGACGGACATGGTGATGATGCCGACGGTCTCGATGCGGCCGACGGCGCCGTGGACGAAGAAGAAGCAGACTACTACAGTGCCCAACTGGAAGGAGCCCTGCAAGAGGGTGAATGGATGCATTTCCTCATGGACGAATTGGCGGGCTTTGATGAAGATCGGGATCCGCAGGAGCTCGAAGAGCGATTCTTGGAATATCGGTCGGAACTGCTGAGCCAAATCGGCCGTGAGTCCATTCCTGTCCGATACCGCGACTGGATACGAGACTACTTTTCGCTAATAACGGCCAACTAAGGGAGGCGGCAGCCTATGCAGACGGAAGAAAAAATGGAACAGTGCCGGGAATTGCTGCAGGCAGCAAAGAAGGAAATGCAGGAAACCATCGTTGGCATGGAGCCCGTGATCGATCAGATGATAATCGCTTTGCTGGCCAATGGGCATGTGCTTCTGGAAGGTGTGCCCGGTTTGGGAAAATCACTGTTGGTACAGACCTTGGCCGCATTGTTTGATGGCAAGTATACGCGCATCCAATTTACCCCGGACTTGATGCCCGCTGACATCACGGGTACGAATATTGTTATGGAAAGCCAAGAGGGCCACAGATATTTTGAGTTTCAGCCAGGGCCGCTGTTTTCCAACATTGTCTTGGCCGACGAAATTAACCGGGCCACCGCAAAAACGCAGTCGGCCCTGCTCGAGGCCATGCAGGAACGAAGCATCTCCACCGCTGGCATTACCCGCCGGCTCGAGCCTCCGTTCTTTGTCATGGCGACGCAGAATCCCATTGAGATGGAAGGCACCTATCCTCTGCCCGAGGCGCAGGTTGACCGGTTCTTCTTCAAGACCAAAGTGGACTACCCTAACGGCAGCGAACTGACAGAGATACTGCGACGCACTACGGGTGAAGCGCAGCCCCGGCCGCAGGCGGTCATGAAGCAATCGCAGCTGCTAGAGGCGCAAGAGACCATCCGCAGCGTTCCCATAGCCAGTGAAATTATGGACTACTGTTCCAGATTGGTTCTGGCAACGCATCCGGAACGCCCCGATGCCGGTGAACTCGTCAACCAGTATGTGCGCTACGGGGCCAGTCCCCGGGGCGCCCAAGCACTGGTCTTGGCCGCGAAAGCATGGGCGTTCTTTTCGGGGCGCTTCAGTGTCAGTTTCGATGATGTTCGGCAGATGGCACTGCCGGCCCTCCGCCACCGCATGCTGCTGAATCTAGAAGGAGAGGCCACGGAGCAGGATGTGGACGTCATTCTTCAGCGACTGATGGAAACCACTCCGGAAACCGACTAGGGGGTCAAGCATTGATTCTTTCCAGCGAGTTCCTGCAGAAGTTAGAACGGCTGTCCCTGGTCCTGCGCCGTACGAGAAACCGCCAGTTGGCGGGTTCCCGCGAAAGCTACCGTTTAGGGGCCGGCTTGGAGTTTCATGATTTCGCTCCGTATCAGCCCGGCGATGATTACCGCTATGTTGATTGGAGCCTGTATGCCCGCTTGGGCCAGTTGTTTCTCAAACTGTTCGTGGAAGAACACGATACCAATATCCATCTGCTTGTGGATGGAAGCCGTTCCATGAGCTTCCATCCACAGAAAGCCGAATTGGCAGCGCAGCTGGCGGCGGCCTTCGGGTATATTTCCCTGCGTCAGCTCGACGGGGTCAGTGCCGCTTATATGACCGACCGGATAACGACGGAACTTCCCGCCCGCCGCGGGCGGCCACAGATCTTCCGTCTGCTTCAGTTCCTGGAAAAGGGTCCGGAATCGGGTATGACCGATATGGCCCGTGTTTTGGCTCGTTTTGCCTATTACCACAAGAGACCCGGACTGCTGGTCATATGCAGCGATTTTTTCTGTGATTCTGATTTTCCCCAGTTGATCCGCAATTTGGTGGCGGCCCGCTGGCAGATAGTCCTGGTTCAAGTGCTGAGCCCGGAAGAGGCGCGTCCGCAGTTGGAACAACCGCTGGTCCTCGTGGACTCAGAAAGCGGCGAGCGAGTGCTTGTGGACGCTGAAGGACTGACGGAGCGCTACCGCGACCGCCTGGAGCGCTTTCAGCGGCAGCTGGCGTCGATGATGGCTTTTGGCGTGCACTATATTCCGGTATCGACCGATGATTCCGTTGAAGATATTGTGTTTCGAGCGTTTCGAGAACAGGGGGTGGTACGGTGATCGAGTTTGCCAACACGGCTGCGGCAGGGCTTTTTGCTGCCTTAATTATCATTATTATTCTGCACCTGCTGCTGCAGCGGCGGGAAGAACGGGTAGTGTCGTCGACGTATTTGTTCCGCGAGCTGACGGCCGTGAGCAGTCAGCTAAACCGGCGCCTTCGTCTGCGGTTCAGTTGGCTTCTGCTGGCACAGCTTTTGGCCGCGGCGTTTTTGGTTATGGCTGTTATGCAGCCCGACGCCTTCGGCCTCTTTGGCGGTGAGCGGACCGTCGTGGTTGTGGATGCATCCGCTAGTATGCAGGCCGAGGATGTAGCACCGAACCGCTTTGGTGAAGCGGTGTCCCAGGCACAGGACTATGTCTCCGAGCGGGCCGGACAGGATACGGCGGTTCTAGCCGCGGCCGCAGAACCCACCGTGGTCCAGGGTTTCACCAGTGATGCCCAGAGGCTCCGGACGGCTTTAGATGGTATGGCGCCGTCGGAGGAGACCGTAGATATGGAGGCGGCGCTGCGGGTAGCCCAATCGATGATCGGCCATGGCCACGCGGGACGGATTGTGGTCTTTACCGATGCTTCCTTTGAGGGTGCCTCCATGGATCTGGAGTCGCCATTGGAGGTTGTAACCGTAGGGCAATCCTCCGACAATGTAGGCATCGTCGGTTTGGATGCTGTTCCGGCCGGGCGATCGCAGTTTGATGTGATGGCCCGAATCGGCAACTTTTCCGGTGAATCCAAAACCGTGGGCGCGGTGCTGGACTCGGCCGGGGGCACTGCGGCGGATAAGAGTGTCACCTTGGAAGCCGGCGAGATACGGGAAGTCTTTTTCCAACTGGAAGTGGATGGACGCCAAGAGTTCGTCCTCTCCTTAGAAAGCGGCGGCGATCTCCGCCTGGATGACCAAGTGAGCCTCACGCTAGGACTGGAGGAACGCCCGCGGGTGCTCTTGGTAACCCCCGGGAACGTCTTTTTGGAGCGAGCTCTTTTGTCGTATCCCGATATTCGGCTCTTCACCCGTGAATCTGTAAGTGAGCCGCAGGCATATGATCTTGTTGTGTTTGATCGCGTACAGCCATCGGCGGAAGTGGAACGCGCCGCGTATTTCAACGTTTTGCCGCCGGATTTGGCCGACAGCTTCGGTTTGCAGTCCCAAAACCGCTCACTTACGGTCAGCAGCATGGACCGGACCCACCGGCTCTTCCGGTTCCTCAATCTCGGCGATCTGCGGGCGAGCGATTACCGAACGGTGGAACGGGCCGGCGGAATCGAGTCATTGGTCGATGCCGGTGAAGGTTCTGTGATCGCCGCCTATGAAGACAATGACCAGCGGTGGGTCTTCGTTGGGTTTGATCTCTATGACTCCAATTTTCCCTTAAGCGTTGATTTTCCGTTGTTCATCGGCAATGTATTGGAATGGCTCGGTCCGGAAGCAGTGGAAGTAGGGCCAGTACTGTCCCCTGAGGAATCGGACATCGGTCCCCGTTGGGATTACACGGCGGAAATAGAGGCTCCCGGAGCGGGCCGGCCGGCGATAGAGGCGGCTCGGATTAGCCTGTGGCCTTATGTTCTGTTTATGACGGTACTGTTGATCGGCGCAGAATGGTTCCTGTTTGACCGCAGCAGCGGCGGAAAGCGCAGCCTGCGTCAGTAGGCAGGGGCAGAGGACACAGAGGACAGCACAGAACGGCGCGGGCGTGTGGCCGTGGGGAAATTCGGCGGGCAGGAGGATTTCCCCGCACTAAAACAGAACCAAAGAAATGGAATAGGTGTGAACAGACCGGTGAGCCAGCGAACCCTGCAGTGGCAGCCGGTCTCCTACTATGCAGTGTGAAACGGGATCACAAACGGTTCCGCGACGAACTGCCAAACCCTCAATGGGGAGGAGGTGGCCGCATATGAGGCACCGTGGACTTGATCATCCCGATGGAGCGTGCGGTGGCCGCGGCAAAGAGCCATGTATATATTAGCTGTCGACGGTGGCGGAAGTGCTGCTAAAGCGGTTGTTTTCCATGGTGAAGGAACAGCGTTAGGATGGGGATATGGCGGAGCCTGCAATTTCAGCGTCGACCGCAAAACTGCAGCGGCCAGCATCGAAGAGGCCGGAAGCAAAGCCCTGTCCATGGCGGGATTGCGATGGGACCAGGTGGTCCGTACAGGTGTGGGGTTGTCCGGTGCCGGCCGACCCCATGAACAGCGCTGGATGGAGGATGCCCTATCCCGCCGAACGACCGCGGTGGTGGATCACGATGGTATGGCTGCACTCCTGGGAGGGCTCGCCGGTGAACCGGGGGCCGCCGTCATATCCGGAACCGGGTCGATTGCCATCGGACGGGACCGTGAAGGCCAGACTGCGCGTGCCGGTGGATGGGGCTACATCCTAGGCGATGAGGGCAGTTCTTTTGCCATCGCCGTGGAGGCCGTGGCCCGTGCCCTTAAGGGGCGGGACGGTCGGCTGCCCAGGGATCCGCAGCTAGAACAGGCCATTGTTCAGAGGTATCGATTATCTTCGCTCATGGATGTCATTGCGTTTGTGTACAAATCACCCTTAGACCGGGGAAAGATCGCTGTTTTGGCCCAGGACGTTTCACAACTGGCCCTTTCCGGGCACAAAGAAGCGCAGAGGATACTTTCCGCTGCCGGAGTGCAGCTAGGTCAGTTGGTCAACGCGGTCCTCAGCGAACTGGCGCTGCTCGAGCAGCCATGCCGTGCCGTCTACTGCGGCGGCACCTTTCAAGCCGGCCCCCCTCTGCTTGATTCGTTGCAGAAAACAGTGGAGCAGAGGGCCCATCGATGCTGCGTTGGCCCACCGAAGCTTCCGCCCGTGGCCGGCGCGTTTTTCATAGCACGCCCGGATCTGCAGGAGGACAGCGCTGTTGTGAAACAGCTGCAGCGCTCCCTGCGGGGAACGCCCTTTGCGGGCAGGGAGGTGACAGTCTAACAATGGAACGATATATTGGGTTAATGTCAGGAACGTCGGCCGATGCCGTTGACGCAGCGCTGGTGGAGATCGGGGAAGAGCTGTCTGAGGTAACGTTGCTCCAACAGATCAGTCAGCCGTTCCAACCCGGGCAGCGCCAGGAAATACTTGACCTGTGCCAGCCTGAGACTTCTTCGGTGGACGCGCTGTGCCGGTGGCATTTTCGGCTGGGAGAGATATACGCGGCAGCGACGGATCGGCTGCTGCAGGAGTCTGCGCTCCGGCCCGAAGATATCACAGCCATCGGCTTGCACGGCCAGACTGTCTATCATATGCCCGGCGAAGGTACACTGCAGCTGGGCAGCGCAGCCGTATTGGCCAATGCGGTGGGCATTCCCGTAGTCCATGACTTTCGCAGCGCCGATATGGCACTAGGCGGACAGGGAGCGCCGCTGGTTCCCTTCTTTGATCAGCTTGTTTTTGGCCGCGACGGCCGCACCACGGCCGTGCAGAACTTAGGCGGTATTGGCAATGTTACCGTGGTGGGGTCAGGGGCCGAGCAGCTTCCCGCTGTGGCCTTTGACACCGGTCCCGGTAACATGGTGATGGATGCCTTGGCCGAACGGTTCAGCGAGGGCAAGCTATCCTATGACCGCGATGGACAATGGGCCAGCCAAGGCCGAGTACACGACACCATTGTTGAACAGCTGCTGCAAAACCCCTACTTCCAGAAGGCACCGCCAAAGAGCACCGGCCGAGAGTTGTTTGGCCGTGCCTTTGTTGAATCTATGCTGCAGCTGGCCAACTTGTCGCGCGAGGACTGGCTGGCAACGGCCACGGCCTTTACCGCAGCAAGCATCGCCGATCAATACCAGCGTTTTATCCTGCCGTATGTACGCTTGGAGCAGATTGTACTCAGCGGGGGCGGAAGCCAGAACCCTGTACTGCGTGAGCTCATCGCTCAACGCACGGGTCTCTTGGTTCACTTAAGCGACGAGTTCGGCGTTCCTGGTCAGGCCAAGGAAGCAATGGCCTTTGCCGTACTGGCCGCCGCGGGCTGGCGGGGAATAGCAGCTAACGTACCCAAGGCCACAGGCGCCAAGCGGGCGGCTAGACTGGGAAGCATTCAGTACCCTTCTCCTAGTTCTGCCTGTGTTGGGTGAAGCTATGGTCGTCACAGAATTTGCGAGACCGTCAGACAAGGATCCCGTCGGGGTGCAGCTGACATTTTCGGCCGCAGTTGGGAAGCTGTGTGCAGGCAGCTCTGTGGCAAAGCTGCAAGCAAGGCCGGGCGCACACTGGGAGGCCAGTTAAGGGAGGGCCGCAGCATGAACGTTTCTGATATGTGTATCGAAGCCAAGGTAGGCCAGATGATGATCTTTGGTTTCGCAGGATTGGAAGCCGATGATCATGTTCAGAAGATGGTGTCCGAGTGGGGCATTGGAGGTGTTGTGTTATTTAAACGCAACTGCCGCCATGCCAGGCAGGTGGCCGAACTCAACCAGCATTTGCAGACCTTGGCTGCCGTGCCCCTGTTCATCGCCACTGACCAAGAAGGCGGCAGTGTGGCCAGGTTGACGAGCGGAGCGTCTGTTTCACCGGGAAACATGGCACTGGGTGCCGCCGGCGATCCCCAATGGACCGGACTGGCAGCTCGCGTCACCGGATCCGAGCTGCAGGCCTGCGGCATCAACATGAACCTCGCACCGGTATTGGATGTCAGCAATAATCCGGAAAACCCGGTGATTGGCGTCCGTTCCTTCGGTGAAGATCCGCAGTTGGTGGCAGAACTTGGTGCAGCGGCCGTTGAAGGTTACCAGCACTACGTAGCCGCCGTGGCGAAGCACTTCCCCGGGCACGGCGATACCAGCGTCGACAGTCACCGAGCGATGCCATCGGTGGACGTATCCATGGAACGATTGGAGGCAGTGGAGCTCGTTCCATTTCGGCGTGCCATTGCGGGCGGCGTAACGGCTGTGATGACGGCTCACATCTATTTCCCGGCCATTGAACCGGATCCAGGCGTGCCGGCGACGCTGTCCTCTGCGGTTTTGACCGATCTGCTGCGCCAGCACCTGGGGTTTGGCGGCCTGATTCTGACAGATTGCATGGAGATGGATGCCATTGCCAAGGGGTTCGGCACCACGGAAGCCGCTGTGCGCACCATTGAAGCCGGCGCCGACTGTGTTCTGGTGAGCCACACGCCCACTGTGCAGCGGCAGTGCTTGGAGGCGGTGCTAGAGGCGGTGAAAACTGGGCGCATTTCCGAAGAGCGGGTGGATCGGTCGGTGGGGCGTATTTTGGCTGCAAAAGAACGATTTGTCCAACCGGTGTTCCCGGAGAATCTGGAGACACTGGATATCGGCTTTCACCAAGACAGTATGGCCAACGCCGCAGCGGCCGCGGTGACCGCCCACGGCCGAGCGTCGCTCCTGCCACTGGATAAAAGCCGACGTCTGCTGGTTGTGGAGACCATAGCCGGTGCCGAGACCGTTGCGGAGGATGTCATGGACGTGCCCGTGTCATTGGGAGGCGAACTGCAGGAAATGGGGTACGACGTGCAGCGCGCCTTCGCGGTGCCGGATGTGGAGCCGGAAGACATGGAACCCGTGGTGGCTGCGGCGGCCGAACGGGATATCATTGTCTTTGTCAGTCAAGATGCGCACCGGTTTCCGGAGCAGGCTCGGTTGCTGGCCGAATTGGCTGCCATGAAGCCCTTAATCGTCATGGGCGGAAAAACTCCCTATGAACTGCGGGCCATGCCCGAGGATATCCTCTATCTTGCTGCCTACGGGATGCAGCCGGCCAATGTTCGGGGAATGGCCGCTGTTCTGAGCGGAAAGGCAGCGCCTGGCGGCCGTTTCCCCGTCTCTGTCTAGAAGGTGTCGACGAACCCGGCAGCAAAACGGCCCCTCAAGGGACGGACAGACGTGCAAGAGACGCAGGCGCTGGTTTCGCAAAGGACTGCAAGGCTCCGGAAAAAACACCTCCGCTAGGGGAGGTGCGTTTGTCTATCCAGTCTGCGGAAGAGAAGCCCGTATTCCCAGTTCTTCTAAGGTTTGGCGCAGCTGGGTGAAGTCCGTCTGCAGCGTCAGCGCCCGCCAGCAGAACAAAGTCGGTACATCAAGGCGGATGGTAGCCAACTCCTTGTAAAGCAGTGCCTTGTCTTGGTGCTGCCGCAGATTTTCGCCTGCTTTTCCCGGGACACGTTGGCTGTAGAGCAGCAGGTTCTCCAAACTTTCGTATTCAGCCAGCCACTTGACGGCCGTTTTGGGGCCCACCTTGGGGATGCCGGGTATGTTGTCGCTGCTGTCTCCCATCAGGGCCTTTAGGTCCGGTACGCGCTCCGGCGGTACACCCATGTCATGCCGTACGATGTCCGGCGTATAAATCCGGTTTTCGCGACTGTGGGGCACCAGGATACTGACATGATCATTGACCAGCTGCAGCGTGTCGCGATCGGTGGTGGCTACGAATGCTTCCGTGTCGGCAGGAAGGCTGCGGGTTAAGGTGCCGATGATGTCGTCAGCTTCAAATCCAGGCAGCTCGCTGACGGGGATGCCGGTGGAATCCAAAAGCCGCCGTATCAGAGGCAGCTGCGACTTCAGTTCCATAGGCATAGGCGGGCGCTGGGCCTTGTACGCGGGAAATAGGTTGTGGCGAAAGGTTGCTTGGCTGCAGTCCGATGCCACTGCCACGTAGTGGGGCTGCACTTGGTTGATCAAGGATGACAGGGTGTTGTAAAATCCAAGGGCTGCATTGATGGTCTGTCCCTGCCGAGTCCGGATGGTGGTGGGCAGTCCGAAGAAGGCCCGGTATGTAATGGAAAAAGCGTCGATAATGAGGCAGCGTTTGGAAGACACAAGCAGAACTCCTTTATCGAAGGCGTTTTTGCCGCTATTTGTCTCCCATTATATCACATGTGAAGGAGTTGTTGCAGGTGAACCGCGATACGATGACAATCCCTGAAATTTTCGCGCTGCGGCGGATTGCCGTGGTCGGTTTCAGCACGAATCCCGCCAAGCCTTCCCATTCGGTGCCCAAGTACCTCATGGAACAGGGCTTCACGCTATATCCGGTCAATCCCCGGGCTGAAGGCCCTATCCTAGGGCGGAAGGCGTATAATGCTGTGGCTGATATTCCAGAGCCTGTGGATATCGTCTGCGTTTTCCGTCCGTCGGAGGAAGTTCCTTCGGTGCTGGAAGATACGCTGCGGCGCAATGATGTCAAGGTGTTTTGGATGCAGCAGGGCATTTCCCATGGAACCGCTGCCAAAGAAGCTCGCAGCCATGGACTGACAGTGGTACAGGACGCGTGCATGGGGCAGGAGCACCGGGCACTGTGAAGGCGGAAACGATGATGGTTGCTAGAGATCTTCTCGATGCTGCTGTAAGGGACCTGGACGCGATAGCACAGGGTACGGGGTTTCATGGCAGCGGCACGAGAAAGTTCCGGCATCAAAGGACAAATCTAGGTTGGAGGGAGAGTTGAAAGTATGGGAGTCAAAGTAGTGGGAGAACAGCTGCCGAATATGCCGTGGCAAGATCGGCCTGCGGGGTGCAGTGATGTGCTGTGGAGATATGACAATAATCCCATCATTCCCAGGGACCTGCTGCCCACATCCAACAGCATATTCAACAGTGCTGTGGTTCCCTTTCAGGACGGATATGCCGGCGTTTTCCGGGTGGACAATAAAGCAAGGGAAATGAAAATCCATGCCGGATTCAGCAGCAATGCTTTGGATTGGACCATTGACCCCGAACCCATTGATTTCGTCTGCAGCGATGAAGAGGTAGGAACATTTGTTTACGGTTACGATCCGCGCGTTTGCTGGATTGAGGATCGTTACTATGTGACGTGGTGCAACGGATATCACGGCCCCACCATTGGTGCTGCCTATACCTATGATTTTCAGGCTTTCTACCAGCTGGAGAACGCGTTTCTCCCGTTCAACCGCAATGGAGTCCTGTTCCCGCGCAAAATCGGCGGCCGCTACGGGATGCTCAGCCGGCCCAGCGACAACGGCCATACTCCTTTCGGCGATATCTTCTACAGTCAAAGCCCGGACATGGAGTATTGGGGCCGCCACCGCCAAGTGATGGCTGCGGCCCACGGGTGGCAGTCTACTAAGATCGGCGCGGGCCCCATTCCCATCGAAACCAGTGAAGGCTGGCTGATGATATACCATGGTGTTCTGACGTCCTGCAATGGATTTGTGTACAGCATGGGGGCAGCCCTGTTGGATCTAGAAGAACCGTGGAAGGTGCTGTATCGCGGACGTCCGTATTTGATGTCTCCGCAGCGGGATTATGAATGTGTGGGTGATGTACCCAATGTTGTGTTTCCCTGCGCTGCTTTGGTCGATGCGCCCAGCGGACGGCTGGCCGTATATTACGGGGCGGCGGATACGGTAACGGGCGTGGCTTTCGGTACCGTGGCAGACATTGTGGCGTTTGTGAAAGACAATGCCCTCTAGAACCGGGCATCAGCAGCAGGTGTTCTTGGGTCCGGTGGCCGGCAGGGTTTTGGGTCTGGGGTATAGAATTATAAGCAAAGAGGCCATATTTTCCACCGGATTGAGGTGTGCTTTTTGAACATCGTCTACATCCATACCCACGACAGCGGGCGCTATGTGCAGCCCTATGGGTACAATGTTCCCACGCCGCAGCTGCAGGCATTGGCGGAAGCGGGAACTGTGTTCCGGCAGGCGTTTAGTGCGGCCCCCACCTGCTCGCCCAGCCGGGCGGCCCTTCTGACTGGCACAGCGGCCCATTCCTGCGGCATGCTCGGCCTTGCCCACCGCGGCTTTCAGCTGCACGATTACGACAGACATCTGGCGCGGTTTCTCAAGGGCCAAGGGTACCATACGGTTCTCTGCGGCGAACAGCATGAGGCACCCCGTACGGAAATGATAGGCTATGATGCTGTCTTGGACATGGATAACCCGAAACTGGGTCAGTCACTGCGGGAACCCGACACCGAGAACCTCGGCATGGCCGAACGGGATCTTCGCAACGCCCGCCTTTGCAGCCAATTTCTGCAGCAGGCTTCCGGGGAAACGCCGTTCTTTCTATCCTTCGGGATGGTCAACACACACCGGGTCTTCCCCGAATTGGACGGCAGTGTCGACCCCGATTTCGTGCGTCCGCCTCACCCCCTGCCCGATACGACGGAAACCAGAGAAGATTTTGCCCGCTTTATGCAGGCGGCCAGGACCGCCGATGCCTGTGCCGGGATCGTGCTTGATGCGCTTAAGACCCACGGCCACTGGGACAATACCATCGTTTTGTTCACCACCGATCACGGTCTGCCGATGCCTAGGATGAAATGCAGTTTGACGGACAGCGGTATAGGAGTTGCGCTGCTGCTTCGCTATCCGCAGCAGCCGCAGGCCGGACATGCCTGTGATGCTCTGGTCTCCCATTTGGATGTCTTTCCGACCCTCTGTGACCTGGCCGGCTTGGAACAGCCCCATTGGCTGCAGGGTGACTCGGTCAAGCCTTTGCTTGAGGGAAAAAAGGGCCAGGCGCGGGACGAAGTGTTTGCTGAGGTATCTTGGCATGCCGCCTTTGAACCGCAGCGCGCCGTGCGCACATCGCGCTATAAATACATCCGGCGTTACCACGGTGTGACGGACACCATTCCTGCCAACATCGACGAATCGCCAAGCAAAACCGTCCTAATGAAGCACGATCTGCTAGCTGAGAAGAGGCCTGAAGAGGCCCTGTACGATGTCATCCAAGATCCGTGTGAACGCAGCAATTTGGCGTATCAGGCGCGGTTTGAAGAGGTGCGCCGCCAGCTGGCCCAGCGGCTGCAGCGATGGATGGAAGAAACAGGCGATCCCCTTTCCCAGGGACCGCTGCAGAAACCGGCCGGCGCCGTAGTCAACAAAAAGCGCTGCCTATCTCCGGAGGAGGAAGACTTCGAATGACAATGCAGCCCTTTCACATTATGGCTAAACCGGCGGGAGCTTCTTGTAATCTGCGGTGCGCATACTGCTTCTACCTGGACAAAATAGACTTGTATGCGGAGAGCGCACCGCGCATGGATGACGAAACCTTGGAAGCGTTTGTGCGTTCCTACTTTGAAGCGTTCCCCGGGCCGCATATTTCCTTTGCCTGGCAGGGTGGAGAACCTACGCTGATGGGTCTGGACTTCTTTGAGAGAGTTGTGGAACTGCAGCAGAAGTGGTGCCCCAGTGGTTGGCAGGTGGAAAATTCCCTGCAGACCAATGGAGTGCTTCTAGACGATGCATGGGCCGCCTTTCTGGCCCGGGAAGATTTCTTGATTGGGCTGAGCTGGGATGGGCCGCCCCATATTCATGACCTCCATCGCGGAGCAGGAACCTGTGAAGTTGTCCGCTCTGCATGGGAACTTCTTCAGCGTCACGGTGTCCGAACCAATGTCCTGACTGTGGTTCATTCCGGGACAGCCCAAGAGCCGAAGACAGTCTACGATTATCTTCGCGGAGCTGGTGTGGAGCACATGCAGTTCATTCCCCTGATCCGGTTCGACGATGGGGGGCAGGTGACAGATGACTCTGTGGTCGGCCTTGACTACGGCCGCTTTCTGATTGGAGTTTGGAAGCAGTGGATAGAACAGGATGTGGGCAAGGTCTTTGTGCAGACATTCGAAGCCGCCCTTTCGAGCCTAGCGGGTATGCCGGCGTCGCTCTGCGTTTTTTCTAAGACCTGCGGCAGCAATTTGATCATTGAACACAATGGTGATATATATCCCTGTGATCATTTTGTGGAAGCGGACCGTGTCTTAGGCAACATTCACAATGAAGGATTGGACGTCATGGTCACTTCTTCGGAACAGCAGGCCTTCGGAGAACAGAAGCATAGCGATCTGGCCGCAACGTGCCACGAGTGTCCGGTCCTGACGCTGTGTTGGGGCGGCTGCCCGAAGGACCGAGTAGACGGCGAGAGCATTCTCTGCGCAGGCTATAAGCGGTTTTTTGAGTACACTAAAGACTACCACCAATACATTCTGCAAGTGCTGGCAGAGGGGAAGACGGCTGCGGAAGGTGTTCAGCCGGTGATTGATTCTGTGGTGAAACAGTGGAAGTCCGCAGGCCGCAATGATCCGTGTCCGTGCGGCAGCGGACGCAAATACAAGCGCTGCTGTGCGCTGCTTGCTTGACGGGGCAGATATTCTTTTTTGTTCGGTGGTGAATGGCAATGACAGTTACCATGAAGCAGTTGGCGGATGAATGTGGATTTTCTAAGGCCACGGTTTCCCGGGCGCTCAACAATGATTCCCGGGTGAAGGATGATACCAGACGGTACATTCAGGAAATGGCCCAGCGGTATAATTACCGGCCCCATACCGTGGCCAGTAACCTGGCCAAACGCCAGACGCGCATCGTGGGCATGCTGATGCCCCAGGCTCCGCGGGGCGCCGCCGATCCGTTTTTTTTGGAATTTCTGCAGGGGATCAACGAAACGCTCTTCCATTCCGGCTACAGCCTTTTAATCCCCCAGGTACCGCTGCAGTATATGCAGCAGGCCCTTGATCAGATGATCTATGAACATCGGGTCGATGGTGTGATCTTGACGGAACCTACCCAGAAAGACGAGCGTATGCCCAGACTGCAGCAGGAAGGTATTCCGTTTGTGCTACTGGGCCGCACATCGCAGCCCGACGTATATTGGGTTGACGGGGAGAACCGGCAGGGAGCCCGCAAAGCAGTGGAGCACCTGCTGGACATGGGACACCGTCGGATCGGCGTCATTGAAGGCGAAGCAAACCAGGTGGCCACGGCCAACCGCGTGCGCGGATATGAGGAGGCACTGCAGGATGCGGGCGTGAACCCGCACGGCGATTGGCGCCTCAATGCGGACTATACGCGCCAGGGCGCCTATGATGCGGTGAGCCGGTGGTTGGATCAGAGAGGGCACCGCCGGGTGACGGCTTTATTTGCCTGCAATGATTTAATGGCCATCGGAGCGCTGCAGGCCATGAAAGATTTCGGGCTGCGCGTTCCCGATGACATGGGGCTGGTTGGCTTTGACGGTATTGAGGCATCCAGTTGCGTCGATCCTTCTCTGACTACGGTACAGCAGCCGATTCTGCAGTTGGGCCGCACGGCCAGCAGCCAGCTGCTGCAGCTTTTGCAGGGGCAATGCCCCGCCCATCGGCAGATTGCGCTCCCGGTTTCCCTGGTGGTCCGTGAATCCAGCGGTGCTCCTCGGCAGTCACTGCGCAGCAGTTGACGAACCCAGGGGATGGGGGCGATGACACGGGGTGCAAGGAAACCAGTTTTCTGCTGGTTTTCTTTTTTGTTCAGAAGTAACAAGGAAAACCGGGCATGATTGTATAAAAGACGAAAAAGAAAGCGAGGGATAGCATGTTTACATTTCTTGGTACATCGGCTGGAGAACAGTTCCCAGGGATATGGTGCAACTGCCCCAATTGCCGCAAAGCCAGACAGTTGGGTGGCAATAATATCCGGCGAAATACCTGCGCTGCCCTGGGTCGTCATACGTTGATCGATTTTGGCCCGGCCATTCCACTGCAAGTGGACGAGGCGGGTCTTTCACTGCCGGAAATCGAGACCATTTTGGTCACCCATAACCATGAGGATCACTTTCACCCCTGGTATCTTCGGTGGAGGCACTTCACCCCCGATCGCCCGACGGCGCCGGAAGGGCACGAAATGGGACCTCTGTTTTCCAAACCTAAATGGCTTACTATCTACGGCAACGCTTCCGTGGAGCAGGCGGTACGGGAGCGCGTGGCAAACGACTGGGAAAACCACCATCTAGCCGTGGAGGTGGTCGAGCCTAGGACCCGCTACACCACTGCGCAATTGGCTTTTACTCCTGTGGAAGCCAATCACGATCCGAAACAGGACTGTCTGAACTATATCATTGAATATCGCGGCAGGACGATCTTCTATGCCACTGATACCGCTTGGTTCAAACCGGAGACCAGAAAATATTTGGAGCAGTTTACCTTTGATATGGTGGTTATGGAGGGGACCTTCGGCTTCAATGACAGTTACGATGTGGAAGCACCGGGACACTGCAACTTTTACGCCGATCGCAGGGCCCGGGAGTGGATGCAGGCCGCTGCGATGGTGCATGAAGACACCTTGTTTGCCATTACCCACACGGGTCCGCACCATGCTCCGCCCTTTGAAGAAACGGCACCGATCTTAGAAAAGTGGGGCTTGACTCTGGCCCATGATGGTATGAAGGTGGAGTGGGATTCATAAAGGCAGCCGCAAGCCGGTGGGCGATGCCTTTGACAGAGATATTATCCGGATGAAGGATGGTTTGGAGTGAATCGAAAAGCGATTGTCATGGAAGCCAAGGCATTGGCCGCGGAGGCATCCCGCCTGATCCGGAGCTATGCGGACACGAGCTTCACTGTGGAAAACAAACGCAGGTTTGATCTGGTTACCGATGCCGATCGGGCGGCTGAGGATTTGATCGTTAACCGGTTGGCGAAACGGTTTCCCCAACACGGCATTTTAGCCGAAGAAGGGGGCCGGATGGAAAGCGGCAGTGACCGCTTGCAGTGGATTATTGATCCCCTCGATGGAACGACAAATTTCGCCCATGGCTTCCCCTATTGGTCGGTTTCCATAGCCTGGGCGGAAGAGGGAGTTGTGGAAGTAGGGGCGGTGGCCGATGCCGCGGGCCGGTGTTTCTGGGCCGAGCGCGGTCATGGAGCCTATCTGGATCAAAAGCCCATTTTTGTTTCAACCACAGACAGTCTGCGGCAAAGCCTTCTGGTCACGGGATTTTCTTATACCATCGATGAAGACGAGCACACCAATCTAGAAGCATTCAGCCGTCTGACGGTGAAGACCCAGGGCGTTCGCCGAACAGGTTCGGCTGCCCTGGACCTGTGCATGACGGCCATGGGCGCCTTTGATGCCTATTGGGAATATGCCCTCAATGCCTGGGATATGGCTGCCGGCTCGCTGATCGTCGAGGAGGCGGGCGGCCGTGTGACCAAACCGGACGGCAGTCCGCTGTCGTTGGACCAGGGAGCTGTTTTGGCAAGCAATGGAGTGCTGCACGACGCGGTGATCAATGAACTGTCATAGACTCCATGCCTGAAGGCAGCGGCATCTCGCTGCGTTCGGTGAACCGGCAGCGGCAGCTGCACTGCCCATTCGCAATGGGTTCCAGGCAGCAGGAGCTTCTCGGGAGGTGAATCTGTGCGATGCCTTATCACGGAGATGGCACGATAACTTGGGATGACCCCTGCAGCACACAGTTCTACCATGGATCCCCGCAAAGACTGACGACCCTTTGGGCTGGAAGTTCCGTTACACGCAACATGCAACTGGCCAAAGCCTTTTCCCATCGGCCGACCGAAGTTTGGTCGTCGAGACAGGGTGAAGTCCACCACAACGGCAGCAAACCGGGGTACCTGTATGTGTCGGATGAAGAGCTTGCAGAACGCGATCTGCAGGTACATCCGGCTTGTGATTCCGATGACCCCTGGGAATTGGTGGTGAAGAGGGACGTTAGGCTGACGTTGATCGCTCGTTTGGCTGTGCAGGCTTCTGCAGAGGAATGCTGAACGGCTCCTGCGGGGCACTTTTAGCGAAGACGACTGTGACGCAGCCAGCGGCGTCGCTGGGACCCTGGGGCGATTGCTTTGCTGCAGCATCCTCGCCCTTGGGCAGTGAATCCGAAGGCTGCTTCGCCAGCGCCTTCGTCGCCGGAACAGTAAGCAGACAGGACCGCTGCAGGTTGAGCGGACGCTTTCTCCATCGGGAAAGGAGCACGATCTTGAAACAGATACTTTGGCAGATGATTGATGAACAGGCGGCTGCCATCATATGGGCCGCCCGGACCATAGGGCAGAATCCGGAACCGGGTTTTGAAGAATTTCAAGCCAGCCGCCTGCTGGCCGATCAATTGGAACAAGCCGGATTTGCCGTGGAGCGGGGTGTGGGTTCTCTGACCACGGCATTCCGAGCAGTAAAGGGATCCGGCCGCCCGAATATCGCCCTGCTGTGCGAATACGATGCACTGCCAGAATTAGGGCATGCCTGCGGACACAACTTAATCGGGGCCGCTAGTGTCGGCGCCGCAGCCGCACTGGCTTCGGTGCTGAAGACGGTGGGAGGTACCGTGACCGTATTAGGAGCGCCGGGAGAGGAGACCGGGGGCGGGAAGACCATATTGGTTTCGGAAGGTGCCCTCCGGGACATCGATGCGGCATTGATGTTCCACCCTTCCAATGAGAACGTAATCATGAGTACATCCAACGCCTTGGATGCGCTGGAGGTTACATTCGCGGGCCGCACCGCCCATGCTGCGGGAGCGCCGGAGAAGGGCATCAATGCCCTGGATGGTGTTATTCAGTTATTTAACGGCATCAATGCCCTGCGCCCCATGTTTAAGGACAGTGTGCGCATTCATGGTGTGATCACCGACGGGGGCAAGGCCGCCAACATCGTCCCGGACCGGGCAGCTGCGCAGTTCTATGTCCGGGCGGCTCAGCGCTCCTATTTGGACACTGTTGTGGCAAGGGTCGTGGCTGCGGCTCGGGGTGCAGCCCAGATGACCGGGACTGAGGTGCGCTGGCGAAACTACGAATATTCCAATGACAACATGATTCCCAGCGCCTCTTTGGCCACCGTTTGGGCAGACAACCTGCGCTCTCTGGGAATACAGCACTGGCAGGAATATCGTGAAAGCCGCGGCTCTTCTGACATGGGAAATGTTTCCCAGGTCGTTCCCAGTCTCCATCCCTATCTGGCCGTGAAACCGGATATTACAGCGCACACAGAAGAGTTTGCCCAGGCCTGCCTGGGGCATGAAGGATTCCAGACGGCGGTATTGGCTGCCAAGTTGCTGGCGGCCACGGTATATGACCTGCTGACCGAACCGGCCTGCCTGGCCAAGGCCACCGAGGAACTATCCCTCGCTTTAGGGCACGACACCGGGCGGCAAGCGGGAGCAGAGTAACTCGGCATCCTGGGGTAGGATCCTGCAGACGAAAACCTCGAAAGCCTCTGCCGGTGGTTGCCAGTGGGCTTCTGCATATAATTTAGCAACCCTGTTGACAGTGCAGGATCACCTATGGTACGATGAAATCAGCAAAACAAACCGACGGTCGGTTTGTTTTGGCCGAGTTGGCGACTGGAGGTGGATGGTATGAACGAACGGTTACGGCCCGAGCATCGCAAGGAGCAAATTTTGCGGGCTGCCCTGGAGCTCTTTGGCCAACAGAGCTACGAACAGACATCTCTCCAGGACATCATTGATCGGGCCGGTGTTTCCAAGGGCGGCTTCTACCATTATTACGGCAGCAAAGCCGAACTTTTGGAAGACGTGGCCGATCTGATGATTGCGCAGTTCTTGACGCTGATTGAACGCACAGCCGCTCGACGTGACTTGACAGCCGCGGAGAAGTTCAACGAACATTTTCGAGTGGGAAATCAACAGAAGCAACAGCGCCCGCAGGAAGTGATGGCATTGATGTTCGAGATCTATGCCGAGGACAAAAATGTGCTGTTGGAAGACCGAGTATTCAACGGTGCCAAAAAGAAGCTGCTGCCGATCATCCGAGCCTTGGTTCGGGAAGGCGTTGAGGACGGAAGCTTCAACACCGAATACCCAGACGAAGCAGCGGAGTTCTATGTGGACCTGTTTCTCTTGAACCAGCGGGAAGCATCGGCTTCCATGGCGAAAGCGCTCCGGGAACGAGACAGGAAAGAAATAGAGCGGCTGAAACGGCGCTACGCTTTTCTGCAGCAGCTTGTGGAGGATACCTTCGGCATTGCAGAAGGTGTACTCTGCATTAGAGACATTGCGGAAGAGACCATTGAAACCATGTGGCAATCCTATGTGGGCAGGGCCGGTGCGGACAGGGAAACGGCAAGTGAGGAGTGAAACGGATGCCTTTACTGGAACTGGAAAGCGTAACCAAGATCTACCGGCAGGGTGATATTGAGGTTCGCGCCCTAGACAACGTCGATCTGGAAGTGTCTGAGGGTGAGTTCACCACGATTTTCGGCCCCTCCGGCTGCGGGAAGACCACCCTTTTGAATCTGGTGGGAGCCTTGGACCGGCCAACGTCCGGGACCATACGATTCCAAGGGCGCAGTATCGGCGGTATGACCAGAGCAGAGCAGGCACTGCACCGCCGCCATCACATTGGGTTCATCTTTCAGAGTCACAACTTGATCCCGGTACTGACGGCCTATGAGAACGTGGAATTTGCTCTGCAGGTGGCCAAGCAGAACGGCAGGCATGCCGACGGGGATCGGGTGGCAGACATTTTGCGGCGGGTAGGTTTGGGCGATATGCTCAACCGCCGACCCAATGCGCTTTCCGGGGGCCAGATGCAGCGGGTGGCCGTGGCGCGGGCACTGGTCAAAGAGCCGAAGTTGGTGCTGGCCGACGAACCTACGGCCAATCTGGATTCCGACACCAGCCGGGAAGTGCTGGAAATCATGGTCCGGATGAATCAAGAGCTGAACACGACCTTTATTTTCTCAACCCACGACCCGATGGTGATGGAGTATGCAAAGCGGGTCGTTGAAATTCGGGACGGACGCATTGCCCGAGATGAAAGGAAGGTATAGGCATGTATCTGCTCAGGATTGCCGTGCGCAATCTATTTCGGCGGCGCACTCGAACATTGGTTATTGGCGGCATCTTGGCCATTGCTGTGGTCTTCTTTCTGCTGATGGAGTCGCTGATGATTGCGATGATGGATACGGCCTTCGAAAATGTCATCGATTTCGAAACTCCCCATATTGAAGTGGGCTTGGCTGATTTTTTCGATGAGGCGGACAACCGCCGCACCCTGCCGCTTAACAAAGCATTTTCCATGGATGGGGAGATAGAAAACGAGCTTAAACAAGTGCCCGGATTTGAGGCAAAGACTGCAGTCCTGGATTTTTCCGCCGAGTTCATTGCCGGGCGCTACGATTTTCCCGTGCAGGTGCGGGCGATAGAACCGGACACGTTTGGGGACGTTTTTCGCCATGAACAGTATCTCGTGGAAGGTTCCTTTGTGGAACCGGGAGAGCCCGGTGTGGTCATCGGCAGCGAACTGGCCCGCTATTTCCAATTGGATGCAGGGGATTTCTTTACCCTGCGTTTCCAAGACCGAGAGGGCTCCTTTAACACCATGGAGGGCGAAGTTAAGGGAATTATTTCCACTCCCCATCACCAGGTGAATCTAGGGACTGTCTTTGCGGCACGGGATCAAGCGGTTCCCCGGCTGCGATTAGATGACGATGCCGTACACCGCTGGATGATCCGCCTGGAAGACCGCGGCTTGGCCCAGGCAGGAGCGCAGCATCTAGCGTCGGCATTGGTGAACCCGCAGTTCGAAGTCCGCTCCTACCGTGATGCTTCCGAAATGCTGGTTTCCATGGAGTTGTGGGGTTACATTGAAACCTATTTCATCCTCGGTCTGTTTTTAATGGTCGGCATCATTGGGATCGTTGCCGCCGTTATTCTCTCTGCCCTGGAACGGGTCGAGGAAATTGGTATGATGAAGGCGCTGGGACTCCGGGAAAGGGAAATTGTGGGCGTGTTTCTCTTTGAAGGAGGAGGCATCGGTGTGGTCGGAGGCCTGATCGGCTGCGCTGTTGGGGCTGTGGCGGTCGGTTTGTTTGCAGCTTACGGCTTTGACATGGGATATTTCATGGACATTGATGCTTTGGCTGCTGTTCCCATGGGCGATACGCTCTACGGAGCGTGGAGCTTGCGGTCCTTTGTTTTCATCTTTGCAGTGGTCGTTTTGGCTGCCCTTGTATCCAGTGTGGTCCCGTCTTACTGGGCTTCGAAGAAAGATCCCATAGAAGCCATCCAGCATCGCTAACCGGAG
>PUOC01000141.1 GCA_003551965.1 Clostridiales bacterium
GGGTCTTTCGTAGTATCGACGGCAGCAATGCCTCCAGCCATACTTATCTGGCATGTCTCGGCCGCAGCAGCAGCGACTCTGACTCGCCCCATTCCTGACACCATTGGCAGATCCGGTCCTTGCCCTGAGCCTTGGCCTGGTACATGGCAAGATCGGCGTATTTGAGAAGATCGTGCCGGTTATCACAGTCCTGTGGGATTGACGCCAAGCCAATCGAGACAGTCAGCGGTTCCTCGAAACCGGCTTCAGGCAGCAGCCGCAGCTGCGAACGGATACGCTCGGCCACAGCCTTCCCCTCCTCAGCGGCGGAGCCCGGAAGGATAACAACAAACTCCTCACCGCCAAAGCGAACGACGGTGTCGGCGTCGTCTCGAATGGTCTTCCGTATACCCTTTACCAGGGACCGCAGCGCTTCATCGCCGCGGTGATGGCCGTATCTGTCATTGAACGTCTTGAAATCATCAATGTCAATAAACAGCACCGCCTCTTGCTCTCCATAGGGTTGGGAAAGCCACTGGTTAAGATGCCGGAAGTTATGGGCACTGGTCTTTGCATCTAAGGTCATGGCCTCTTCGGCCTGGCGGCGCAGGTTTTGCTCAGAATTGACCTTGAGGCCTATTTGCAGAAGCTCGGTTAGACCCACCAGGAGTGTCCCAAAAACCAGCAGACCCCAGCCTCCCCATTGGGCCACAAACGCGGCGGTGATACTGCCCACATACCCGACGACCAGGTAATTGAGCAGCCCATTCCAGGATATGTTGCGTATAACGGACCACCACGACGTCCGCATATGACGGCTGACCACGAAGGTGACGGAACCAAGGTTGACAGCAGAATATCCCAGGGCCCCTGCAGCCATAGGAAGCAGGCCATGGGGAATGGACAGCGTTCCCGCGGCCCCTCCCGCCCATTCAAACATCCAGGCAGCGGCCAGAGCCGACAGCACCAACTGTGCTATGTTGAAAAGCGTTTTGTCCCACGATTTGCGCAGGCTGACTGCGTCAACGAAGGCGCCGAACGCGGCAAACAATGCCCCTGCACCGGGCCCGTACACAAAGATAGCGGGAAAGACAATCACCATCGCCAGGGAATATTGAAAATGTTCGCCGAAGGATATGGAGCGCAACTGGAAATAGATGAGCAGCAGGGCCATTAACACAAGAACCTGCCATGCTCCCAGAGGCACCCCTTCGATCATAATAAACGCAGCCCACAGTGCCGCCGCTCCATAGACTGCTGTCCAGAGAACGTACGTCGGATTTCGGTCGGAGCCCATCGATACACCTCCCGGCCGTTCATGCATCGCATGGTACCTCTTCGCTCTTTAACCGGGACCTCCTGCCAATTTTTTCACTTCGCGGGCAATTTTTTAGGGCCTGTCCCGGGACTAAAGTCCTAGTATGGCGCCGCGGCATTCTGTCACACCGCTATATCAGCGCATGACCACCGCCATGACGGCTTTTTGGGCATGCAGGCGGTTTTCCGCTTGGTCAAAGACTATTGCCTGCGGCCCGTCGAGCACATCCGCTGATATTTCCTCACCCCGATGGGCCGGAAGACAATGCATAACGCAAGCATCTTCCTTGGCGTATTGCATTAACTCTGCATTGACCTGGTACGGTTTGAACGCGCCGTGACGCGCCTCCCGTTCCTGATCCTGCCCCATGCTGGCCCAGACATCGGTATAGACGATATCGGCGTTCTTAACCGCCGCTGCCGGATCTGTTTCCAAGCTGACCTCTGTACCTTCTTCTTCAGCGGCCAGTGCCCGCGCCTGATTGAGCATGGTTTCGCTGGGCAGGTACTCTTTGGGACTGCAGATGGTAATGTGGGAGCCGAATCGGGCTCCGCCGAACATCAGCGAGTGGGCCATGTTGTTGCCGTCGCCTAGATAGACAATATTCAGTCCTTCCGTGGTTCCTTTATGTTCTCTGATCGTAAGAAAATCGGCCAAAACCTGGCAGGGGTGGAGCAGATCCGTTAAGCCGTTGATCACCGGGATCTCTGCGTGCTCAGCCAGTGCTTCCACGTCACTGTGGTCAAAGGTCCGTATCATGATACCGTCAACATAACGGGAGAGGACCTTGGCTGTATCGGCAATCGTCTCACCCCGGCCCAGCTGCAGATCGGAACTGCTCAGGAACTGACCCAATCCTCCCAGCTGCCACATTCCCGTTTCAAAGGATACCCGGGTTCTGGTGCTCGACTTGCTGAATATCATGGCCAGAACCTTGCCCCGCAGAACGTGCGTATGGGGGATAGCGCCGTGGTTCATCGCCTTGAGGCTCACCGCTACATCCAGAATCTGCTTTAAGTGTTCGCCGCGGAAATCTTTCAGGGACACGAAATCTTTCCCCCGAAAATGTTCCATTGTACTCAAATCCATGCCGTCAGCTCCTCTTTAGGTATTGTAAAGGGCAGAAGCTCCCGAAGCACTTCTGCCCTTACCATTATACCATGTCGGCAATGATCCCTGCCACCTGAGGCCTGCCCTGCCGGTTCAGCGCCGAAAACGCTGTTGCCGGCATCTGAAGGCTCTCCTCAATCCTCCGCAGCTGCTGTATCTGCCGGCCGCGCTTCAACTTATCGGCTTTGGCCGCCACCACATGGGCAGGCATGCCCGTCTGTAAAATCCACGCAGCCATCATCCGGTCTTCCTCGGAAGGTTCGCGGCGGATATCCACAACTTGGATGAGGCCCTGCAAGTTCCGCCTATTGAACAAGTACGCCTCCACCATGGGCTTCCATTGTCTGCGAACCGACTCCGGAACCTTGGCAAATCCGTACCCGGGAAGATCGACCATGGCAAAGTGGTCGATGCGGTAAAAGTTGATGGTCTGGGTGCGTCCGGGCGCTCCTGACGTCCTGGCGAGGTTTCTGCGCATAACCAAACAGTTGATAAGCGACGATTTGCCCACATTGGAACGTCCAACCAAGGCCACTTCGGGCCGGGAGTGGCCGGGGTACTGCCCCGCTTTAACCGCACTGGTGAGGAACTCTGCATCCCGCCAATGGATGCTCATTGCCGATCCTCAGCCCAGTTTGGCGCATCGGATTCCTGCACCGGAATGTAATCCAAGGCTTTGGGCGATGCGTCGATCTGCGCCGCAGGACGAAGGGCGTACTCCAAAACCTGGTCCATATGGCTGACAAACTGTATATGCAGCTTTTTCCGCACGTTGGCCGGAATTTCTTCGAGGTCCTTGTTGTTATCCGAGGGGAGAAGGATATACTCAATGCCCGCCCGATGGGCAGCCAACAGTTTGTCCTTTACCCCACCGATGGACAGTACTCTACCCCGCAGAGTGATTTCCCCGGTCATGGCTACATCACTGCGGACCGGCCGGTTGCTGAGGGCACTGGTTAAGGCGACGGCCATGGTGATCCCCGCCGACGGTCCGTCCTTGGGAATGGCACCTTCGGGAATATGGACATGAATGTCCATCTGTTCATGGAATTTCTCAGGTACACCCAGTTCTCGGTGGCGCGAGCGGATATAGCTCACTGCGGCGTGGGCGGACTCTCGCATCACTTCACCGAGCTTCCCAGTGAGGGTCAGCTTTCCTTTCCCGGGAACAACGGTCACTTCCACAGATAAGAGCTCTCCGCCATATTGCGTATAAGCCAGCCCCGTGGAGACACCAATGCGGTCTTCCGATTCGGCTTGGGAGTGACGGAATCTGGGAGCTCCAAGATACCGGTTCAGTGTATTGACGGTCAGACGAATAGGCAATGCGCTTCCTTTGACCACCTCGGCGGCTGCTTTGCGGCACAGAGCTGCGAGTTGCCGGTCCAAAGTGCGCACCCCGGACTCTCGGGTGTATCCTTCTATTAGTTTGGCCATGGCGTTGTCGGAGATCGTCACCTGTTTCTTGGTCAAACCGTGTGCCTTCAATTGTTTCTCCCACAGATGCCCTTTGGCAATCTCTCGCTTCTCTTCCGCAGTATAGCCAGGGATTTGGATTATTTCCATCCTGTCACGGAGAGGCGCAGGAATATTGTGCAGAACATTGCCTGTAGTAATGAACAGCACCTGGGAAAGATCAAACGGAACTTCCAAGTAATGATCGGAAAAGGTGTTGTTCTGTTCCGGATCGAGCACTTCCAAGAGAGCCGATGTCGGGTCACCCCGGAAGTCCGCTGACAGCTTGTCCACTTCGTCTAGCAGCATGACCGGATTCTTTGTCCCTGCCTTCTTCATGGATTGGATAATTTTTCCTGGAAGCGCGCCCACATAGGTGCGCCGGTGGCCGCGGATTTCCGCCTCATCACGGACACCGCCTAAGGACAGCCGTACAAACTCCCGCCGCAAGGATGAAGCGACGGAACGAGCCAATGACGTTTTCCCCACACCGGGCGGCCCCACCAAACAGAGAATCGGACCTTTCATATCTTTGGTCAGCTGTCGGACAGCCAAGAATTCAAGAATCCGCTCCTTCACCTTGGTCAAGCCGTAGTGATCAGCCTCCAGAATTGCCTCGGCCTTATCGATATCCAAACGATCCCGGGTCCGCTTCGACCACGGCAGCGACAGCATCCAGTCAACGTAATTGCGCACAACTACCGCTTCGGCAGCCATAGGCGGCATCTTCTCCAACCTCTGCAGCTCGTGCTCGACCTTATCCCGCGCTTCTTTGGGCAGTTTCGCAGCAAGCAGCTGTTTTCGAAAGGCCTCCACTTCCGCTGTCCGGTCGTCCTTGTCCCCCAACTCCTTCTGAATGGCTTTGATCTGTTCCCGCAGATAGTACTCCTTCTGATTACCTTCCATCTGCTTCCGCACTCGCTGCTGGATTCGCTGTTCAATGCCTAAAATTTCTTTCTCACGGCTGAGGAGCCGAAGGAGATCCTCCAGCCTCTGCGCCACCGAGGAGCAGGCCAGCAGATCCTGCTTATCCTTAACAGCCACATGCAGCTGTGCCGCCACCGTGTCTGTCAGGCGTTTCGGATCGGTGATGCTGTTAACCGATGACAGAACTTCACTGGGAATCTTTTTGCTCATACGAACATAATCCCCGAAAGTTTCGGTAATCGAACGGATCAGCGCCTCTGTCTCCATTTCCTCGGGGACATCGGTCTCTTCCACAGCCGCAGCATGCACCGAGATGGACTCATCGTCACTTTCCACTTCCTCAATGACCACTCGTTGGAGACCTTCAACAAGGATCCGCACATGGCCCTCGGGCATCTTCAGGAACTGTTTTACCTGACACAAGGTCCCTACCTTATACAGGTCGGTCTCCTGAGGTTCTTCCACAGTTTCATCGGTCTGCGCAGTCAGTACGATCTCTTTATCCTGAACCATGGCTTGTTCCAGTGCATTTATGGAACGCTCGCGACCGACTTCAAGAGGGGTCACCATGTAAGGAAATACCACCATCCCGCGCAGCGGAAGCAGCGGATAATGCGTTGTCGCCTTCGCTTTCGATGCCATACTTCACCACTTCCCAAACGGTTGGATGCCCCTCGCTTTAGCTATGGGGAGGAAACCGTTTTATTTTTTGTGGCAGGGGTTA
>PUOC01000219.1 GCA_003551965.1 Clostridiales bacterium
ATCTGCTCAGCACCAGCTAAACCAGCCAAGCCGCCGCTAATCATCATGGCCAGAACAATATTCTTGGCAACATTGATTCCGCCGTACTGTGCAGCGGCCGCGTTTAACCCTACCGCCCGGATCTCATACCCCAGTTTGGTCCGAAAAAGGATGATATAAACAACGACGGCTGCAATCAACGCAATATAGAGCGCCGTGGTGACACGGCTAGGCGGCATAAGACGTGTCAAACGGGCCGATTCCACAATTCTTGCCGTTTCCGGGCCTGCCCTGCCGCCATGGAGCGGGCCGATCACAAAGAAATCGGTCAAGTAAAAGGCGATAAAATTGAGCATGATGGTGTTAATCACTTCATGCACGCCCAACTTGGCCTTCAAAATGCCGGGAATCGCTGCCCAAAGACCTCCCAGCACCGCCGCGGCTAGGATGGCAAAGGGAATGTGGATATAGCTGGGGAGCGTTGTGAACGTTAAGCCGACCCAAACGGCCGCTAGGCCTCCCATGTAAAGTTGGCCTTCTGCCCCGATATTAAATAATCCGCAGCGGAAGGCAAAGGCCACGGCCAAGCCCGTGAACACCAGGGGCGTTGCCCGCTGCAGGGTCAATGCAAAGGCGTCCATGGAACCGAACGATTCGGTGAACAAGACGCGATAGGCTTCCCAAGGGTTCGAACCAGCTAATAGGATGAAAAGGGAGCCCACCAAAAGAGCTAGTACAACGCTGATAAACGGTGCCGCGATTGCCGTATAGTCCAGCGTCTTAAAGTCAAACTTCATCCAGAACACCTTCTTCCATTTCCTCCCGGAAATCCTCGGGCCGGCCGCCGAGCATGATAAATCCCAGCTTTTTCTCCGTAGCGTCCCGGGCCTCCATGGCCGCTGCAATTTCACCGTTGTACATAACAGCAATGCGATCGCTCAAGGAAAGAATTTCGTCCAACTCGGCGGAAACCAAGAGGACCGCTACCCCTCGGTCCCGTTGGGCAATAATCTGCTGATGGATAAATTCAATGGCACCCACATCCACACCCCGAGTGGGCTGTGCGCAGACAAGGAGCTTCGGCGTGCGGGTGAACTCTCTCGCCACGACGACCTTCTGCTGGTTTCCTCCCGATAGGGATTGTGCCAGATAATTCGGCTGCGGAGGCCGGATGTCGTAGGATTCAACCAACTCCTCCGCATTCCTCTGGATCGCCCGATCATGGCGCAAGAACCGATAGCGCACAAACGGGGGTTCTCCGTGCAGCCCGAGAACGAGATTGTCTGCCACTGTGTATTCCAGTATTAGTCCGCGCCGCTGGCGGTCTTCCGGTACATAACCCAACCCTTTGCGTTTGCGCTGCAGGGGGGTGGCCCGAGTAATGTCCTGGCCATTGAGAAACAGGCGCCCCTGTTTGACGGGCATAAGGCCAGCAATGGCTTCGACCAGCTGGCTTTGCCCGTTTCCCTCGACCCCGGCAATTCCCAGGACTTCACCGGCCCTGACTTCCAGGCCAATTCCTTTAACCCGCAGACTGCCCCGCTCATCTTCCACCGCCAGGTTCTCTGCGGCAAAGACTGCCGACTGCGGCTCTGCCGGTGTCTTCTCGACCCGCAGCAGCACCGACCGGCCCACCATCATTTCGGCCAGTTCGGGTTCATTGGTCTTTGCGGTCACCTTCGTTCCCACTTTTTTTCCCCTGCGCAGCACAGTTACCCGATCGGACGCGACCAACACTTCCTTGATTTTGTGGGTGATGAAAATAATCGTCGTCCCCTGGGCCTTCAGGTTAGCCATGACTCGAACCAGTTCTTCCACTTCCTGCGGTGTCAGCACCGCAGTCGGTTCGTCCAAAATCAAGATCTCGGCACCCCGGTACAATGCTTTCAGGATCTCCACCCGCTGTTGTTGGCCAACGGAGATGTCGGCAATTTTGGCATGGGGATCCACCCGCAGCCCATACTCTTGCGAAAGCCGCTCTACTTCTTGCACTGCACGGCGATAGTTGACGCGCACCCCCTGCCGGATTTCCGACCCAAGAATCACGTTCTCTGCGACAGTGAGAGTTTCGACCAGCATGAAGTGCTGAAATACCATGCCAATGCGGAGATTGATCGCGTCCCGAGGTTCCGAAATTTCCCTCTTTTCGCCCCGGACATAGATTTCGCCCTCGTCTCCCTCGTAAAGCCCGTACAGGATATTCATGAGCGTCGATTTACCCGAGCCGTTTTCTCCCACGAGGGCATGAATTTCCCCTTCCGCCACGTCCAGCGAAATACGGTCGTTCGCAACCACACCGGGAAACCGCTTTGTGATGTTTTTCAGCTCTAGAATCTGGTTCACCCAATCCACCTCCTGCGCCAAAAAAGAGGGAGGAGCACCGGCCCTCTCCCCCTTTTCGCAGATGCATCTGTCTTCCTGCCCGATGTTCTTTAGCGGTCTTCTACTTCCAGTTCGCCGGCGGCAATCTTCTCTCTAGCCTCATGGACGCGGTCCATCACTTCATCGGGAACCAGATGACGGGTGTATTCCATTTCTGTCAGCCCAACTCCGCCTTCGGCAATGCCAAAGGTCTGTATTCCCGGTTCAAAGACACCTTCACTGAGATCAGCAATAATGTCGTACACTGCCACGTCAACTCGCTTGAGCATGCTCGTCAGCACGGTTCCTTCAGCCAAGTGGTCCTGGTCGGCGTCGACACCGACGGCGAAAAAGCCTTCCTCTTCAGCAGCCTCGATGACTCCCATGCCAGTACCTCCGGCCGCGTGATAGACAATATCAGCACCGCGTTCATTCTGGCTGATGGCCAGTTCCTTGCCGCGGCCTGGATCACCAAAATCGCCGGCATAGTTGATCAGTACGTCTACATCGGCCTCGGCCCATTCTACACCTTGCTCATAGCCTACCTGGAAACGAGTGATAACCGGCGACTCAATGCCGCCTACAAAGCCGACTGTGCCGGTTTCGCTCATCAACGCCGCCAGTACGCCCACCAAAAAGGAACCTTCATGCTCCGCAAAGAGAATGTTGGCTACATTGGGCATGTCAACCACTTCGTCAATAATGGCAAAACGGCTGTCCGGAAAATCTTCCGATACAACTTCCAGTGCAGATGCCTGCTGGAACCCCACGGCGATGGTCAGATCGTACCCGGCTGCAGCATAGGCCCGCAGATGCTCCTCAAATTCGGCAGCGTCCGTGGGCTCCACATAGCTGAACTCCATGTCAAAATCCTCGGCAGCATCCTGAAGACCTTTGTAGGCAGAATCGTTAAACGACTCATCACCCAAACCGCCCGTCGAAAATACAATGGCCACAGACAAATCCGCAGCTGCGGCCGGCACGGCCGTTAAACCGAAGACCAGCACAAGCACAACTAAGACAACGCCTAAACTCCTCTTCATTGCATATCCCCCTCTGCACGAATTTGTTACAAACCACTAGTTCGATACTGCCGAGATAATTCCTTCTATCTAAATGACGATAGACGGCATACAGAATGTCGCTCGAAAGTAACTGCCGAGATCGTGAGTACCGTGAGCCTGCACAGAACGGATTGCTTCTGTCTCGCAAGCAACCTGCTCCGGTCCCGGGGCGACCGGCAGCTGCTGCCAAGACTGCAGAACCCAGCCGCATCCGGTGGACAGCATGTTAAATGGTCCCCTCCGGTTTAATCCGTGGTTGACAGCTCTTTACATGACCCGTAAAATGTCACCGCGGGGCCGCATTGTAAAATCAAGTGTGCCGCTCGGCAGCCAGTCGCCGCGGGGTACACCCCTTGCGGTGGGCCCATGGACGCCGAAGGCACGGGTTGTACTAGCGAAGGCTCGTTCTTATTTTCGGGAATTTGTACTGTTAAGGTCAATGCCTGACTCCCATGCAACGAAGAGTATCAATGGAAGGAAAGATGGTTCCGCCGTTTTGCCATCAATGGCTGAACACCGGCATGGTATGGCATGTGGAAACACAGCGGCTTTGGTACACCGGCGTCCTACGCTGACTAATTGATGTAAAACTCCAAACAGCGCTCTGATATTGACAAGGGCGTCTTTTGTTGCCCTGAATCAAGGCTGGCCGGCAGACCTGCTGCACCAAAGCCATATGTTGTTTCTGTCCCGATTGCGGTCCCGAAGCAGCCGTTGCCGCCAACGAGGTGATAGGCCCGACAAAAGGTTCGGTGGGCTTCTTACTGTGCCTTTTCCGGCAACCTTCAACAACTCGGGAGTTGTACAGCATTGTCCATCGAGTCCTAGGGCACAAGTGCGAGCCCAACAATGCCATTCGATCCAGACAGCAGGAAGAAACAGATCACGCCCGCTTCCGCTCTGCTGGACGACGGCGTTTACGAAATACCACTCGCTGCGCCTGGCTGAGCCTGTGCACGGCGTTGTCCCGACGAAGAGGCTAACCCGGGTTGGGGAAATCCTTGGCCGGGCCGTACCGCACTCTTCCGTCAACGACCGGTGGGTCTTGGTGAAACGGGTCGGCCAGGCACATGTGGTTTGGGAAGTCTTGAAAGGGGGGTCCTGTGAGAGGAGATGGCAGTATCCGCAAGCGCCTGCCGCATACACCGCGGTTGGGCTGAAAGCGTTGTGCCGGCACGCAGAAGACAATCGAAGCCATCCGAGCCTGTCGCATGGTTCATTAAAGAACCGATTGGTATCTTTTTTTAGGGGTGCTTGCCGCGCCTGCTTGTCAAACCAGTATTATGTAAGGAAGTGATTTCAGGTGTTAGCATTCATCGGTCATCGGTTCATCTATATGATCACGACGCTGATTCTGGTTGCCATGGTCGGGTTCATCCTGATTAACCTCCCTCCTGGGTCATATCTGGAAGTGTACAGGGCCCAGTTGATGGTACAGGGCACCAGTACAGCGGATCAGCAGATTGCTGCCTTGGAGCAGCGCTATGCCTTGGATCGGCCGATCCATGTGCAGTTTTGGCAGTGGATAACCGGTTTCGTGCAGGGGGACTTCGGCCGCTCCTTTGCCTACAACCGGGAGGTCAATGAACTGGTGTGGAGCCGTCTGGGCTATACGCTCCTGATCAGCGGCTTCAGCCTGGTATTCAGCTGGGTGGTGGCGGTCCCCATTGGAATCTACTCAGCGACACACAAATATACCATGGGAGATCAGTTCTTTACTTTTCTATCGTTTATCGGACTGAGTGTGCCTCCATTCTTAATTGCTCTGGTCTTAATGGTCATATCCAGCCGGGTCTTTGGCTGGTCCGTGGGGGGATTGTTCTCCCGAGAGTTCGTTGATGCTCCCTGGACTTGGGCGCGGGTTGTGGACTTCCTGCAGCACCTCTGGATCCCCGTCATCGTTGTGGGCCTGGCCGGTACCGCCGGCATTGTCCGTATGATGCGCGGAAATCTTCTGGACATCCTAAACATGCAGTATGTCCAGACCGCTCGCGCCAAAGGCCTAAAAGAAAATGTCGTGATTTATAAGCACGCTGTACGCAATGCCCTGCATCCATTAATCATGAGCTTGGGCATG
>PUOC01000301.1 GCA_003551965.1 Clostridiales bacterium
CCGCTGCAGGAACCGAGGCGGCAGTCTGCAGTGATCTCCTCGGCCAGCGCGGCCTGGTACTCCTGCCATAGAAATGACTTCTCAACGCCGGCATCAAGGTGATCCCAAGGCAGCACATCGTTCTTGTGGAAACGGTGCCCGGCATATGCATGCAGTTCGCGGCCCGCAGAACAAAATGCTTCCTGCCAAAGCGAATACTGAAACCGTTCGGACCAAGCATCGAAGCCGCAGCCTTTGTCCACAGCGTTTTCCAGTACTTCAGCCAAGCGTCGATCACCCCGGGCAAAAACCGCTTCCAGCACGCTGGTGCTGACATCATGGTACTGGTATTGTATGCCGGGATGCTTCAGCGCCTTTTTGAGTCGCATCTGCTTTTCGTGAAGAAGATCCGGTGCATCCTGGGGCTCCCATTGAAAAGGTGTCCACACCTTCGGCACAAAGGAAGACACACTGACAGTAACCGTGGGACGTTTGCGGCCCCGTTTGTGAAGCTTCCGCCCCACATCCAGCACCCGAAAGGCCAAGCGAGCGATGCCGTCCACATCGTCCATGGTTTCCGTGGGCAGTCCGATCATAAAGTACAGCTTCATCTGATGCCAGCCCGCTTCAAATGCCCCCCGGCAGGCTTCCATCAGCTGTTCTTCATCGACATTTTTGTTGATAACATTGCGCAGCCTTTGCGTGCCGGCCTCAGGGGCAAAGGTCAAACCGGTTTTTCGAAACCGCTGGATCTCTTTGGCCAGTTCCACGGAGAACGAATCAACCCGAAGTGACGGCAGACTGAGTGCTGTACCTGTACCATCATATTCCTGCATCAGTTCGCCCACCAAGTCTCCTACGCAGCTGTAATCGCCCGTTGAAAGTGACGTCAATGATATCTCATCGTATCCTGTCGCAGCCAGTAGATCGCTGATCTGCTCCTTTATCGTTTCCACACTGCGCTCACGAGCCGGCCGATAGAGCATACCGGCCTGGCAGAAACGGCAACCTCGGGTACACCCGCGCATCACCTCAACCATGACCCGATCGTGCACTACCTCGATGAACGGTACGACAAAGGAATCAGGCCCAGGAAGCTGCTCCATATCCGGAATTACCCGCTTCATGACCTTGTGGGGAGCACCATCCTTCACAGCCTCCAGCCCAGAAAAGACGCCGCGCTCGTCATATTTGGCCTCGTACCAATCGGGTATATAGACACCAGCCAATCGTCCCAGGCTTGCCGTAAGGTCTTGGCGTGATAGGAGCCCCCGCTCCTTACAGGCGCGAAGCACATCGAGAATTTCGTGAATCGCCTCTTCAGCCTCGCCGAGCACAACGGCATCAAAAAACGGTGCCAACGGTTCCACGTTGAAAGCGCACGGGCCACCGGCAATCACCAAAGGATGCTCTCCCGTGCGGTCCCGGGTTCGCCGGGGAATGCCTGCTAAGTCCAGCATTTTCAAAATATTAGTATAGCTCATCTCATACTGCAACGTAAAACCGACAACGTCGAATGTAGCCACCGGAAGCTTCGATTCCAAAGAAAAAAGCGGCAGCCCCGCATTTTCCATTTCCGCTTCCATGTCAATCCACGGAGCATATACCCTTTCCGCCAGCGCGTCGGTTCTGGCGTTAATCGTGTTGTACAACAGCTTATATCCCAAATGACCCATACCGACCTCGTAGACATCGGGAAAAGCCAGGGCCATGGTGACGTCTGCTTCATCCCAGTTCTTATGCACCGCGTTGTACTCGTGATTCGTGTATCGAGCGGGTTTCATTACCCGCGGCAATATCCGTTCCAAACGATCATCCACGACTGACACCCTTCCTGACATGAACCTTTTTCAGTATCGTTTGCCTAGATGGTTTATTTTAGCATGAAAGGGAGCGGCAAACAACCACGGCCAAACGGCAGGACCGGCGAAGAAAAACACCCAGCGGAAACAGTTCCGGCGGCTCCTCGGAAAAAAATGACCTATCCCTATGGAATAGGCCCTCAATCATTTTCCCGCTTGACGCGTTTGACCGGTATATTGGCAACCAAGGCCACTGCATCCTCACTTCTGTCAAAATCCACTTCCAATCCAGGTTCGTCAATTTCCATGTATTTTGAGAGGACCTCTATTAAATCGCCCCTAAGAGACTCCAGCAGTCCCGGCGAAAGACTGGCTCGGTCATGCACCAAGACCAAGCGCAGCCGTTCTTTGGCCTGGTCTTTGCTGTTGTCGGACCCACGAAACAGTTTCATGATAAAATCTAACACCGCTGACCCTCCTCTTTAGCGCTTCCCGCCTATGCCGAACAACGTCCTTAACCGGTGCATGACTGTCTTCTGTTCCAGATCCATAAAAGGGACTTCCAAGCCCTCAAGTCTCCGCACTATATTGCGGTAGGCCTGGCCGGGCCTGGAACGTTGATCTAAAACCACCGGTTCTCCCCGGTTCGAAGATACAATGATGCTCTCATCATCGGGAACCACACCCACAAGAGGAATAGCAAGAATATCAATGATGTCTTGAATGTCCATCATATCGCCGCGCCGCACCATATCCGGCCGCAGACGGTTGATGATAAGCTGAGGGTCATATACCTCTGCGGCTTCGAGCAGGCCAATGATGCGGTCGGCATCCCGTACTGCAGAAACTTCCGGCGTTGTCACAATGACGGCCCGATCGGCCCCCGATATGGCATTCTTGAACCCTTGTTCGATACCAGCCGGACAATCTACAATGATGAAATCGAACTCCGACTTCAACGTACCCATCAACTCGGCCATCTGCTCTGGCGACACGGCGTCCTTTTCCTTTGTCTGCGCCGCAGGCAGCAGGAAGAGAGAATCATAGCGCTTATCCTTGATTAATGCCTGCCGCAGGCGGCAACGCCCTTCCACTACGTCTACCAGATCATAGACGATGCGATTCTCCAACCCCAAAACGACATCCAAATTCCGCAGGCCAATGTCTGCGTCAACAAGACAGATCTTATGTTTGTTGTGTGCCAATCCCGTACCCAGATTTGCCGTCGTCGTGGTTTTGCCAACACCACCTTTACCACTGGTAATAACGATTGCCTCTCCCATCACAGGACTCCTCCCCGCCTTTCTTATCGCTTAACAAATCTTCCATACGGCCGTATTTGAATGAGGTTATCTACGACCTGGGCCAATTCAGGCCCCGTCGGTTTCGGCCCCTTTTCGTCGGGTGCCCGGGAAATATAATGCGCAATTCGCAGCTGCGTTGGTTCTAGACGAAAGGCAAAAACCACAGCCTTAGCATTTCCCTCGGCTCCGGCGTGGGCAACTCCCCGCAGGGAACCCAATATCAGGATATCACCGCTGCAGACAATCTCTGAGCCGGCATTGACATCTCCCATTACTACCACATTTCCTGAATAGTGGATGCTCTGTCCGGACCGGATTGTCCGGCGAATCAGCTTCGTGTCGTCCAGGTTGAACTCCGGTACCTTCTGCCGCTGCTGCTTTTGAGGTCTTTGGTCCTCCAAAGTCATTGTGCGGTCTAATGTCATACCGTACTCATGCACGACTGCAGCCAGATCGTCAACCCTGTCCTCAGACAGAAACGCAGCACTGCTGTGAAGCCGAACCACTGCGCCCTGAAAGAAGTCGCGGTGCGCTGACAGTTTCTCTCGCAGCTGACCGAGAATTTCGGCAAAGGAAGCCTCTTCAGACACACTCAACATCAAGCCGTGGCGATTGCCTTTGATTACACATGCCTCCTTGGTCATCGTCCATCCCCTTCGCAGAAAACGTTCTAAAACTTCATTCCAAGCCCTTGCACCGCAGAATGGCTGCCCAGCCGTCCAGTGCTCACCCCGGCCCAATACCGCGCCTCGCCGCACACATGGTGCCGAGGCCGCCCGCACAAGAAACTATTACCGTCCCATTCACCATTTAGGGCCCAGTTCCTTCATTTTCTTCTATGATAGCCTCACTGTCGAAATCGTCGCCGTCGAAGCCGAAGTGGGCATCGAGCACCTGACGGGCAATAGGAGCAGCACCGGTTCCGCCCCCGCCGCCATGTTCTATCACTACGAAAACGACGATTTCCGGCTCATCAGCCGGTGCGAACGCAGCGAAGACACCATGGGAATCCCGTCCCGGAACCTCATAGCTCCCCGTTTTCGCAGCCACTGAAAGGGGAAAATCTTCAAAGGAAGCCCGGGCTGTACCTCGAGGATGGGTTACCGTCCCGACCATACCATCAACCACTGCGTCCCAGGTTTCTGCGGATGCTTCCACCGTGTGGGCTACTTCCGGTTCGGCAGTCCATAGAAGTTCGCCCTCCGGGCAATGGATTTCTTGAACCAGCTGTGGTGTATAAGCTCTGCCGCGATTGGCTATGATACTGTAGGCCACCGTCATCTGCAGCGGCGTGGCATTGATAAACCCCTGCCCTATGGAGACCTGTTCTGTATCGGAAGGGTACCAAATTTGGTCATACTGGGCACTGCCGGCAAACCTCTCTCGCTTCCATTCACGGTTGGGCACCACACCCACCCGTTCACTGGGGCTTATCCCTATGCCCGTGGGTTGGCCGAGTCCGAAGGACTCAAGCCATCCCGACAGGGAATCGATGCCTGTCTTCGTACCATGTTCGGCAAAGAAGTGATTGCTCGACAGAGCGATGGCCTCTCCCAGATCAATTTCCCCAAACGGCGCCAACCCCCGCGTGATAACCCAGTCTCGGACGCCGTACTCCGAAACGCCGGACGCGTGGAACGTATCGCCAAGGGAAAACGCACCCTCTTCCAGAATGGATACCGCCGTGAAGGGCTTCAAGGTCGAGCCAGGGCCATACTGCCCTTGAGTCGCGCGGTCAAAAAACGGCTGTCTGGGATCGCTGACTAAGCTCCGATAGTAAGCGTTACGTTCTGCCACATCAAGCAGCCGGTCCGGCTCGAAGCCCGGGATGCTGGCCATGGCCAGGATGTTTCCGTTTCGAGGATCCATAGCCACCACCGCGCCGTTGTATGCATTGGGGAATGTTTCTCGGACAACTTCGGCATGGTTTTCAAACGCTTCATAGGCAGCCTTTTGCAGTTCGTAATCCATGGTCAGTGTCAGGTTGTTCCCCGGCACTGGATCTAGAGAGTTGACCACCCGGATCGGCCTGCTTAATGCGTTAACTTCCACGGTTACAGCCCCCGGCTCACCCCGTAGGGTTGGCTCATAATGGCGCTCAAGACCGGATTTCCCCACCAAGTCCGAGCCGCGGTAGGTAGGGCCGAACGACTGCAGTTCCTGGCGATTGATGATCCCCAGATGACCAACCACGTGGCTGCAGTACAATGTGCCGTTATAATCTCGAACAGGTTCTTCATCGATGTACACACCCGGCAGGCGGCGGCGGTTTTCCTCGATGGACACCACCGCTGCGGGATCCACGTCCCGCATAATCCGAACGGGTTCATAGGGATAACCTTGGCCGCGGCGAATGGCCTCCTCTAACTCCTCCACGGTCATATC
>PUOC01000074.1 GCA_003551965.1 Clostridiales bacterium
ACGACTTTTGGAACCTTGTTAGTAACGTCTCATGGGAAAAAAGGCTGTCGAGACTACGCAGATGGCGATCGATCGAATTCCACCATCCCAACTGTTGGATCCGTTCTTGAATGGGCTGCCCCACCGAACCGAAAGACCATGGCCAGTTGGTGACGCTACCGGCATCGGTTTCTAAGGCATGTTGCACAGCGCCAAGCTGATCCCGGTGGCGAAGGGTGGGCTCCACCTCTTCTATGATGTCGTTGGCTCGAAACTCGACTTCCATGGACTTAACAAGGCAGTAGGCGAAGAAACAGATAAGGACATGCGCCGTTCTCGACGCAGGGCGGCTCGCAGCCGTTTCGGTCCGTAGGCGCAGCCACATAACGAACACCGTCTTCGACCCACTCCGCCAGTCCCTGCTCGTCAAAGAGGTCCAGCTCATGGGGTGCTAACGCCGGCTAGCTCGCATTCCAAGCCGACGGCCCTTTTGTTCCGGCACGCTATTATCCTGGTGGCCCGAGATCAAGACACAACATCAAGCAGCCCGGATGCCTGCAAGCGTCCGGGCTGCTTTGGTTTACCAGTAATAGCTGCGGTATTTGGCTAAGGCTTCACAGAGATATTCCAGATTCTCTGGCGACGTCGGCGGGTAGATGCCGGAAATCATCTCCAGTCCCCCAGCCGGGGATCCAAGCTTACGGACTTCCTCTTCAATCAAAGCCAATATATCCGCTCTGCTCCCATAGGGGATAACAGACTGCCGATCAATGTCGAGGCGAATGGCCACTCGGCCTTTCAGTGCCTCGGCCAGGTTATCAATACCGTTGCAGAGATCCTGCGGATTGATGACAGTAACGCCGGCTGCCAGCAGTCGATCGACGATGCCGAGAATATAGCCGTCGCTATGGAAGCCAACGTGTTTCCCCCGCTGCAAACAGGGAGCCATGAGCCGCTGGTAGACCGGAAGGATATAGCGATCCATCAACTCTGGACTGATGAGTGAAGAGGTCTGGGTCCCCAGATCTTCCGGGAACTCCACAATATCCACGTCCAAGGACAGCCACTTTTCCACAAGCCAACGGCTGTGTTCATAGATACCTTCAATCAGGGCCGCAAGGCGCGGTTCCTCGTCCACCATATCATAGATTACGTTTTCGAAACCCCGCAAATAGGTTAGACGAAGCAGCAAAAACCCGTGAGCGAGGCCACCGCCGGTGGGCTGGCCGGCCTGCTGCTGCCGCTTGATGTGTTCTTCTGCAGCCTGCCAGTTCATTGGCCCCCGATCCGCCTCTGTAGACGGATCGGGAAAGACGTAGTGATCGAAATCGTTCCAATCACGGAGCGGATGCTCCGTGACAACACCTTCAATCCCGTCCATGGGGCTTTCCCATACGCAGCCCCAAGCATCCCGGAACCGCTCGCCGGCCCTATGGGCAGGAGCAAGGGTAATATCGGTGAATGCTTCTGGCCGTTGGTCATTGACTGGAAACAGTTCCGGATACTTCTTGGCAATGCGATGAAATTCCAGGCCGTACTCCAAACGGGAAGCCTGGGATACATGGACACGGCAGGGTATCCACTGGGGGTTTTCAAAACCATAGGTCCTAAGAAGATTATCTCGTTCCGAAATGGCCAAAACGATGCCTCCTAACGCGTCATTTCCTTACCGATCAAGGAAGAACTGTTCCGGGTCCACCGACATGCTCCAATGGGTATCCCAGGTCCACAGTCCATCTTCAGGAACATTTCTTAGATCGTTATTGACGATCAAAGCATGCGGTGCATTGCCCACTGTGCCGATGAGCCAGAGGTTTTCCGCCTGCGAAGCGAGCATTTTCTTGCTGACAGCTATCTGTTCAACTTCATCAGGCTCACTCAAGCTTGCCAAGTACCACTCCCACATCGATTGAATCTCGTCAGGAATTTCTTGGCCAATATCCTCGCCCTGCAGCCAGTACTCGGAGAACTTCGGCCAGGCGTAATCGCCGCCGGTGCCAATCCAGGGATTGGCCGCCGGGAAGGTGATGTCAGTGGACCAGGCACCGTGCCAAATGGAGCAGTCCAGCTGGTTGCCGCCTTGGCGCTGACCATAGAGTTCACCGGAAATCTGCCGGGTGGTGACATTCAGTCCCACTTCTTGCCAATACTGGCTGACCAGCTGTACCACATCTTCCTTCAGAGGATACTCCACGGTGGCATATTCAATGATAAAGGTAAATTCGCTGCCATCGGGATACTGCCGCCAGCCATCACCATTTTGGTCTGTGAGTCCGATGCCGTCAAGCAGTTCCGCTGCCCATTCCGGATCAAAATCCGCATAGGCATCGGCAAACTCTTGTTCAAAGTAACGGCTGCCGGGTAGTACAGTGTACTGCCGTACTTCAGCGTTGCCGAAATAGAGACTGTCATTGATTTCTTGCCGATCAATGGCTAGGGAAGCGGCTCGGCGGAAGTCTGCCTCGCGGAAAACTTCCCGCAGGGCCTCGTCTTCGTGGGAAAGGTTGAAGTAGAAGAAAACTTCCGTGCCGTTACCGGTGCTCCAGAGCACGGTGCGGTAATTGCCTTCTTCCTCATATTGACGATACAAGGGATAGTTGGAAATGCTGGTGGTGAAACCGTCAAAATCGATTTCGCCGCTGATCATGGCTCCGGTGGCCACTTCCGCATCACTCATCACTTCTACTTCCACACGATCCAGGTACGGCAGTTGATTGCCGGCTGAGTCTACTTTCCAGTAATACGGATTGCGCTCAAAGACCCGGTGGGTGGATGTATAGGTTACAGGCACATACGGGGTCAAAACCGGAGTTCCCGGAATCGAAGAAATGGCTACATAACCATGAGCCCGATCCTGAAACAACTGGTACCAGTTATCGAAGCCTGCGTCCGCCGTCATTTCTTCCAACGTATCGGGATCCGCATAATTGACATGGAACTGCTTCATATAATGCTGAGGCAACAGCAGCGAGTCACGTTGAGGAGCCTTGGAAAAAGGCATGCGCAGAAACAGCGGCTGTGCACTGGCAAAGCGGAAAACAACCGTGTAATCATCGATCTTTTCGACTTCCACCACTTCTCCAGCGGCCGTCCAATAGGGAGGAATGGAAGGAGTGAGGTCTTCGTTAAGGAGATAGTCGTTGTACCAGAACATGATATCATCGGCGGTAAAGGGTTCCCCATCGGACCAGCGAGCGCCCTTGCGAAGATGAAAGGTATACTCCGTAGCATCATCGGATACATCCACCGCTTCGGCAAAGCTGGGACGAACCCCGCTGCCGTCGGGCTCAGGGGTGATGAAGCCATTAAAGGCATCGGAAACAAAGGCAACTCCAAGGGGCAGCGTGGCATAGAGCGTCAACACCCGTAACGAACCGCCGTACTGGCCAATGGTGTCCACTGGTTCCACTACATAGGGGTTTTCCGGCAACCGTTCCGAAACGGTAGGCAACTCTCCTGCTTCTACTCGTTCCGTCAGCATCGGAGCTTCCGAGTAGGAAGCGGCGGCACCGTTGACGGCAAAGAGCATCAATACCAGAACCATGATCAAACTTCTCTGCATTACGGTATTCCTCCTTGACATGTTTTGCTACTTTCTGACAAAAATGCCAACGACACCCTAACTGCGAGCTCACCTCCCGAAAAACATACTGACATCTCCCTATGTTAACAGAATATCCCGATCACCCTGTCTTGTCTAGTGCATTTAGCGGACTTTTTTGCATTTTGCGCCTACGCGGCAACATTAAGCCAGTTCAAAGTTGCTCGATTGCCGTACGCGGAAATGGAAGTTAGGTTTCACCCCGTGCCCGGAAACACGCCTCTGGCGGGAAGGTGGGATCCAAGAAAAGGTTTTGAGAGGGTCGGCCTGACCACGATGTCTATGTTTGCGATTAACCATCACAGAAAGGCAATCACGCCCTATGGATAGAAAACACGCATCTGCACCCACTCTTTGTCAATAATCCGATTTTTGGATCCAAATATATGTTCGCTTTAATGAGATAGACAAAAAAATTGCTTGGCTGGCGGCAATGGCCCGGGCGCCGTTAATCTCTAATGCTGGACGTTCTGCTCCCATGGCGGCGGATCCGTGGGTTCTGTGTGTAAGCGAGTCATACTACACACATCCCATCGACGCTGCGGCATGGGACAATAGCGCTAAAGACGACAAAGAGTGGGTGTCATGAGTCGGGCAGAACAACCAGCCGCGCTGCATCAGGAATGGACAAAACGCATTGAGCAATGGCAGACAACGGATAAGAATGTTTGGGCGCAGTGCCAAGAACAGCACGTGTCCGACCATGGCATCCGCTATTGGCTGCGGAAATTCAAAGGCGAGCAGGCGTTAACCAGTGCTGTCTCACGCTCTGCGCCCATGGTGAAAAAAGCGCGGCCAATGTAGGGTCTGGAGTCACGCTGGCGATCGGGGTAGCCAGACATGCTCCGGACCGCGGCCATCTCCACCGTGAAGCATCATCGGTTTGTCGTATATGGGCAGGCGCATGGCCTGGCGGCGGTAGAAATCCGGATTGGGAAAGGACCACAAACACAGCAAAACGATGCCAGCACACTACAGTGGATAAATCATGGTAGATATAACCGAAGTTGAAGTTAGATACATTCTGGATCAGATCATGGAGCCGGTTGAACGTAGCTCCCGCTGGCATGATCACTTTTCGCCCAACCGGCAGTTCTAAGTCTCGCAATTGCACCTTGATTTCGTAGGCTTTCACGTTGTTTCTCCGCTTCCATATGCAGCTGGGCCGTTGGCAATCCAGTACCTTGGCAACCTCTATTTTAGGGCCGACAGTTTTTCCGCATAGCGCTTTTCATCATGGGCTTGCCCATGTTTTACGGCACCAAAGATTTCCTCCACGAGGACAGCAGCGATTTTCTTTTTGGCCTCCCGTTCACTATAACCCGCATTTTGCAGTCTTTCCAGGGTGGTGCGGGTAATCGGCGGGTCGTTGGCCTCAACCTGGTTGTCTACTGCTTCCAGAAGTGTTCTCTGCAGACGTTTGTTAACCACGTTCCTCACTCCTCACTGCTCTGCCTGCTCTATTGCGAGGCGATGTCATGGTAGTGTTGATTCACGCCCGCTGTTTGATGAGTACTCACATTTACCGCCTGGCCGCAACAACGTATGGATCCATCGGTTGGTGCGTGCAGAAGATCAATGTGAAGTACACGTCTATCGCTCGCCGCAAATGCAACTGCCCGGGCCACCCGTTTAAAGACCCCTGCCCAAGGGGAAGCGCAGGAACGCTCATGGAGATACAGGAAACCGCCGTGAAACCGCAGCTGACGTTGGCCATGTTCGTTAGGATAAGCGGTAGCGCTAGCTGCATCCGTTGCCCCCATGCTTTTGCGTAATTTCTTGCTTTGCGACTGCAATCTATTCCCTGGAAGACACTCCTGTGCCGAAGGTTACAAGGTTTGCAG
>PUOC01000093.1 GCA_003551965.1 Clostridiales bacterium
CGATGAGCATGTGGTAGGCTTTCAGATCAAAGGCCATGCCAATGAAGATTCCTGGGGGGACATCGTGGTCATATATAATGCCCGCCCGGAAACCTTCGCTGTGAAGCTTCCCTATGCCCACTGGGTTGTGGTGGCGAATGGCGAACGAGCCGGCACGGACAAGCTGGGGAGCGTCGATGACGATCTGGTCCATGTACCCGGGCGGTCGGCCCTGGTCTTGGTGGACAAGAACAGTTTTTACCAATAGAAAGGCCTATGCATGCGCCATGGCTACACCTTCCCACAGTTTCGGGAAGGTGTTTTTTCTTTCGACAGGGAACCATTGGCGTAAGAGAGACACCACTGCCCGGAAACCCGGGTTGGGAAGGGGAGAGGCCGTTTGCTGAGGATTATCTTGGGTGCGTCGGGGCAAACCTGCCCGGGCTGGACTTCCTGTGAACAGGAAGAATTGGACCTGTGCCGCCCTGGGGACTGGGAGTGCTTCGACCCCGACAGCATTGATGCGCTTTTAGCCGAGCATGTTTGGGAGCACCTGGACCTTCTGCAGGGAGAGCGGGCAGCTGCCCGGTGCTTGCGCTATCTGAAACCGGGAGGCTACATCCGTTGTGCAGTGCCCGATGGCTGGTTTCGCAGCTTCTGGTACCAAAGGATGGTGCAGCCTGGCGGGCCAGGCCCTGCGGATCACCCTGCCGCGGGGCATCGGGTGCTGCATACCCATGCCAGTCTGGAGGCTATGTTCCGCCGTGCCGGCTACCGGGTGGAACTGCTGGAGTACTGCGACCCTTGGGGACGCTTTCATTTCCGGCATTGGGATCCGAAGGAAGGTTTTGTCTACCGCAGCCTCCGCTATGATCACCGCAATCAAGACGGAGAGCTGGGCTTTGTTTCCCTGATTGTGGATGCCGTAAAACCCCGTTCTTCGGCGCAGAGCTCGAGGACGTGACCAGGCCGGGATTGGCGGTTTGCAGACTTCGCCAAAACTGCGGCGGGCTGCTTTGGGGTTTTTTTCCAGCATAGCAGCACCCTGGCGGCCTCTGTGTTTCTGCCTTGCATAAAAAGGAAACCGAAGGGCGCATCTGGAAGAGAGAAGAATAAGAGACACAGTGTTTCAGGCGCGGCTGGGCCGCAGCCAGTGATGGGGAGGGCTGATGCATGAAGGAATGGACATCGTCACCGCTCAGCGATTTTGACCGCTATTTATTTCATCAAGGAACGCATTACCGTGCCTTTCAGTTCATGGGTGCCCATATTCGGGAAGAAGAAGGCCGCAGGGGCGTTCGCTTTACCGTCTGGGCCCCGAAGGCCCAAGAGGTATCCGTTGTCGGCAATTTCAATGACTGGGACGGCAGCGGCCACAGAATGGAAAGACTTCCCGATTCGGGATTGTGGAGTCTGTTCATACCCGGGATCGATGAAGGCACAGTATACAAGTACGAAATTCTCACGCCCGTAGGGCACCGGCAGCTGAAGGCTGACCCGTTCGGTTTTTATGCTGAAGTCAAGCCCAACACGGCGTCCGTTGTTTATGATGTCACGGGCTACGCCTGGCAGGACGACGCTTGGCTGAAGAAGCGGCAGGAAAGCTCTTCCTATGAAGAGCCCATGAACATCTATGAAGTGCACTTCGGCTCTTGGAAGCGCAACAGTGACGAAGAGGACGATTACTACAGCTATCGGCAGATGGCAGCGGAGTTAGTGCCCTATGCCGCTGAGATGGGATATACGCATATTGAACTGATGCCCATCTACGAACATCCCTTTGACGGCTCCTGGGGCTATCAGGGGACGGGGTATTTTGCGGCCACCAGCCGCTACGGTGAACCCAAAGATTTTATGTACTTCGTGGACCAATGCCACCAGCACGGCATCGGTGTACTTTTGGATTGGGTGCCCGGCCACTTCTGCAAAGACGATCCCGGGCTGCGGATGTTCGACGGTACACCCTGTTATGAATACAGCGATCCGAACCGCAGGCAGAACCGCGGTTGGGGGACGTCCAACTTCGATTTGGGCAAGACAGAAGTGCAGAGCTACCTGATATCCAATGCCCTCTTCTGGCTGGACATGTATCATATCGATGGTCTGCGGGTGGATGCGGTGGCCTCCATGCTCTATCTGGACTATGAGCGGGAGCCGGGGGAGTACAATCCCAATGCCTACGGCGGCCGGGAAAACCTGGAGAGCATTGCCTTTTTGCGCAAGCTCAATGAAGTGCTCTTTGAAGAGCATCCTAAGGTCTTGATGATGGCCGAGGAGTCCACATCGTGGCCGCTGGTGACGAAACCGACGTATGTGGGCGGACTGGGGTTCAATTACAAGTGGAATATGGGCTGGATGAACGATATGCTGAAGTACATGGAACTGGATCCCATTCACCGCAAGTTCAACCACAACTTGGTGACCTTTTCCTTCATGTATGCTTTCAGTGAAAACTTTGTCCTGCCCTTAAGCCATGACGAAGTGGTGCACGGCAAGAAGTCCCTGCTGGACAAAATGCCCGGTGACTACTGGCAGAAGTTTGCCAATCTGCGGGCATTCCTCGCCTATAAAATGGCCCATCCCGGCAAGAAGCTGCTATTTATGGGCGGTGAGTTCGGCCAGTTTATTGAGTGGCGCTACGATGAAGCGTTGGAATGGTTTATGCTGGAATATACGGCGCACAAGGCATTGCATGACTATGTCAAAGCATTGAACCATTTCTATCTCAACGAGCCGCCCCTCTGGGAGCAGGATCATCACTGGGAAGGCTTTCAGTGGGTTGATCCCCATGATCATGAACAGAGTATTGTGTCGTTTGCACGCCGGGCCCAAAATGGCGATCAACTGATCTTTCTGGCCAATTTTACACCGGTGGTACGCCATGACTATCGGCTGGGCGTACCGGAACCGGGCGAATATGAAGAGGTGTTCAACAGCGATCAGACCTTCTGGTATGGAAGCGGCGTCATCAATGAAGGGCGGTTTCCGACGCAGAACGTGGAAAGCCACGGCTTTTCCCAGAGTATAGTGTTTACGGTACCTCCCCTGGCGGGCATCTATTTCCGCCGTACGCCGACCGACTAAGAGCAGCTGCCGCTGCTCTTTTTTCTCCTCCCAACGCTGGAGGGGAGGACTGGCCAGTAGCCATTGCGCAAGGAGTTTGCGAGGTGTCGTTTTCTGCGGGGACTGCAGAAGTGCAACAGGATAAGCCCTGTGAGACGTAGAACTATGTAGGTGTAAGGAAAGGACCGGGCAGCTGTACCGTGCAGCCCACGGAAACAATGATGTGTAGAATTTGTTAATAAAGAGAGGAAGAGCAGGGGTTGGCATGGAAAGAGAATAATGATTGCTTGTGCTATCTAGAAAGGATGGGATGGGACCATGCGTGTGCGCAAAAAGGAAGTCATTGCCATGCTGTTGGCCGGCGGCCAGGGCAGCCGGCTGGGCATTCTGACCCAGCGCCTGGCCAAACCGGCGGTGCCCTTCGGGGGCAAGTACCGGATCATTGATTTCACCTTAAGCAACTGCACCAATTCGGGCATTGACACCGTGGGAGTTCTAACCCAGTACCAGCCCCTGACGCTCAACCATTATATCGGCCAGGGCAGTGCCTGGGATCTAGACCGCAAAGGCGGCGGCGTCAGTGTCCTGCCTCCCTTTGTGAAAGCCCAGGGGGGCCAGTGGTACAAAGGTACGGCCAATGCAGTGTACCAGAACATCGAATTTATTGAGTCCTACGAGCCTGACTACGTGATGGTCCTGTCCGGTGATCACATCTACAAAATGGACTACTCCAAAATGCTGGAGTTCCACAAGCAGAAGAACGCGGCGGCCACCATTGCGGTGTTTGAAGTGCCCTGGGAGGAGACCTTCCGCTTCGGCATCATGAACACCAATGCAGAGCAGCGGGTGGTTGAGTTTCAGGAAAAGCCCAAGGAAGCCAAGAACAATTTGGCGAGCATGGGCGTGTATGTGTTCAACTGGGAAGTGCTGAAGCGGGCCCTGTTGGAAGACGAAGCGGACCCGGAATCCTCCAACGATTTCGGGAAGAACATTATCCCGAAACTGTTGGAGGAAGAGTATCCGCTCTATGCCTATGCCTTCGAAGGCTATTGGAAGGACGTGGGCACTATCTACAGCCTGTGGGAAGCCAATATGGATCTGCTCCAGGCCGTACCGGATCTGAATCTCTATGATTCGGAATGGAGGATCTTCACACCGAATCCCAGCCAACCGGCCCAGTGTATTGCCCCGGGGGCATCGGTACGGCAGTCGCTGGTCAATGAGGGCTGCTTGGTGCGCGGTGCAGTGGATCACTCGGTGCTCTTTCCCGGGGTGCACGTGGGTGAGGGCGCTGTGGTACGCAATTCGGTGATCATGCATAATGTTGTCATCGAAGACGGTGCTGTGGTTGACAAGGCCATTGTAGGGGAAGACACGACCATCGAACGGGGCGCCTATGTGGGCGCAGAAGACGGTGAGGAATGGAACGCCGTGGACCGCAATGAGGACGGCATCACGGTTTTGGCGGAAAATCTGCGGGTCCCGGAATCGCTGCGGATTAAGACCGGTTCTGTGGTCAGTTCCCGGGCGCACCAGGAATTTCCGGAAGATAAGATTTCGTAAGGGAAGGGGCGGACTATGATGAAGGATGTTATGGCCATTGTGAACTTGGCGGAAAACGAAGAACAGATCCGGGATTTGACACCGCACCGCTCCTTGGCAGCGGTACCCTTTGGCGGCCGCTATCGGCTGATTGACTTTGTCCTCTCCAATTTGGTGCATGCCGGCATCTTCAATGTGGGTGTGATGGCCCAGCATAAATTCCGCTCCTTAGTGGACCATGTGGGATCAGGCAAGGAATGGGATCTCGATCGCTACCGGGACGGACTTTTTCTGCTGCCTCCGGGGTATACGGCCGATACGGATATGAGTGTGGCCCACCGGGGGGATATAGACAACTTCTACCGCAATTCGGATTTTCTGAAAATGAGCCGTCAGGAGTATGTGGTCGTCACGGGCTCGAGCATGATCTGTGCCATCGATTACACCGATGTGGTGGGCTTTCATCAGGAGAAGGACGCGGATATCACTGTGGTGTACAAGCAGACGGATCTCGCCCAGGATTCCAACCAGCGCACCATGCTGACCTTGGATGACGAAGGCCGGGTGACGGACATCTTGGTCAATCCGCGCCACACGGATCAGGACTGTCTGTCCATGAAAATGTATGTAATCAAGAAGCAGCTCCTGATGGATATCGTCGATGAGTGTGATTCCCGGGGCGGCACTGATTTTGTCAAGGACGGACTGATCAAGAATTTGGAACGGCTAAGGATCTATGGCTACCGCTTCGACGGCTATTTGGCCAAG
>PUOC01000319.1 GCA_003551965.1 Clostridiales bacterium
ATTCCCCGCATCGCTTCTCACGAGATATGGGACACTGAGAGAGCTACCCGAGCGTGACGACTTTCTGGTTTGAGCCTTAAACTGGCACTGCCGCGGCCCCAGCCATACTTGTTGCAAGAATGGCTCGTCTGTTGACTGCCGCTCCTAAAGGCTACTTCCTCAACGCCTTGCTGATCTCCCAAAAGACCATTTAAAGCCAGCTTCTTTGCATACAGCTGCAAGGCTCGGCCCCGTTTTCGATCCATTCGGCCCACGGACCCTACTCCCGCAGCCCCATGGAAACGGTCATCTCACCTGCGTAGAAAACAGCCGATCACGATCAAACTGCTGTGCCGTATAAAATACCAGTGCTCCATCAATGAGCAGAACGATTAGCTCAATGGCCGCCAGTACCGCTACACTTAGAAACAGCACGCCGGTCATCTGAGAAATGAACAAACCGACAATTGGAAGCACAACCAAACTGCCTAACTGATAGGCTTCCTGGAACCCCTTCACCCTGGCCGAAATGTAGATCAGGAAAGACAACAATAGGAGGCCAAATTTGGAACTTGTCCCGAATAACCCGCATATCGTTTGCCGCCACAGCCAAGTTCGCGCGTTTATTCGTCCCCCCCTCCTCGAATCTTGAAGTACAGTGCTTCCAAATCTCGACCCAGAATACTCGTCCCCAAAAAGGCATCCGCTACAACGTGTTTGATAAGACCTCGGATCCGTTCTTTATCTTTCCGCCGAAACACGAGATGACCCGTTAGTTACATCCGCCGTTACCGGGTAACCGTTGTACGTATCACCATCGATGAGCGGTGTCTGCACTTCTATCTGCGTCTCACCCAAATAGCGTTCTTCGAAGAACTTTCCCTGCTCATTGAAGACAAACCGATGGCATAGGTCTTACCCTTGTTTTCAAACGGTGGGTGCAAATCAAGACCGTTATTCCACGTCGTTAGTTGAGGGTTTGGCTGTAGCGGATCGGGTGCCTGGATCCTTCCAGGACTAAGTTATTGGTAAGCTCACCCAGGCAGAGAATCGCCGGCCTATGTAAAAGCGCGCGGGCAATCCCAACCGCTCTTTCACACCTGTACTAAAGGCATCGACCGGTTTGCATAGCTACGCGAAAGCAGAAATGGTCTTAAGTGTATTGACGTGGATATTCAGGCACAGACGCATCTGTCAAGGCCAAGATGTTCCGAAAGCGGTCGACTCTACTAACAACCCGTTGGGCACCGCCTTTCTCTGACACCGAAGATAGAGCCTCAAAACCCCCCTTTTCACACACCGAAATGACCTTTCTCTGAACCGGAGAAGCCGGGCTATATGATCTCGCCCGGCTTTTGTTGCCTGTTCAACAAATCGGCGTCACTGAATTGGAATTCTGACCGGAACCTTGCCTCCTTCTACACCGTCGGGTCCCATAACGCTCACATAATAGAAGAGGTCGCCGCTTCCAGGCGCCACGCGCAAGCTCGCACTGTAGGTCTCGCCGCTCCCCCGTTGGGTATAGTTCCCGTCGGCGCGACGCTCATACCAGATAATCTCGCCTTCTCCTTGCCGGAGACGGGCTTGGAGATCCACTGTCACGGAAACAGAGCTAAAGCCTGACGGACCTTCAATGGCCTCCACTGGATCGACCTCAAGGTAGAAGTTAGGATCGAGGATGCGAGTTGGATCGTACATGGCGATATACTTCGAAACGACGGGTGCCGCATGTGTGGCGTTGCCGTTGATACCGGCATGGTCGAAGAACCCTGCAAACCACAGCTCGTCACCGCGTACTGCGTGCACCACTTCTGAACCCATCACATGAGCCTGCCCCTCGCGCAGAAGGCCTCCTCCCACAGGACTTAGTTTGCCTGTTTCAATATCCAGAATGGCAACGTTGTGGAGTTGGTTCCATTCCTCGTCATAGACGAAACTGCCGGAAAGGAGCAGATGCTGTTCATCCAGCCATGTCATCTGGTTGATATCCCGGGACACGCCGCCAGTAGTGTTGGCCTGCCCCCACGTGTCACTCTCAGCGTCGTATCGGGCTATGCCGTAGGTCTCCACGGAATGGCGCGATAGTATATCAGGATCGCGACTCAATATGGCCAACGTGCCTCCGGCGTAGAGATTGCCGTCTTGGTCCAAGGCGAGCGCAAGTATGCGCGGAAATCCTTCCCGGAGAAATCCGGAGAAGTTATTGAAGCCAGGTTCTAAGGTTTTGGCCGGCAAACCGGGCAAACCGTCGGGATAATGAGCAGCGTCGAGTTCGCTCAAGTGTGTGAAATCTCCTCGGCCGACTGGCCGCCAGTCATTAGCATCGTAATCCCAGCGGGCCACATTGTAAGCCATGCGAGCGCGTGTAGTTGGCACCGGACCGTAGAAGTTAAACGTACCCGCCACGTAAATTGCAGCCGGAGTCTTTGTGGTATCCAAAACGATACTGTATATACCTTTGACAGGTTGGGTCGGATCCTCAGCCTTCAAGTCGTGGCCCATGAGATGGTATTCACCGTCTGCATCAATGCGAAAAGCTGCAGCCACATCCAGTGGATATTCAACATCGGGCATTTCCAAGGTTGGCCCCCAATTGCCGACGATGTATAGATCACCGGTGCGCTCGTCGAATGCAATATCATTAACCACACCTGTTCCGCCGTCGGCTGCGTTGCCCACAACATCCTGTCCTCGGTACGTTCCTCGGATGGTGGACCACGTTTTGTCGGCCGGATCATAGACACCGATGCCGCTGTGACTGCTTATGGCACCATAGGCGTAGAGTTTGCCTTGTATTGCTTTTACCCCTTCCGGGGGACTTTGGATTCCATCGCCCCGCGCCCACGCTACCGGTTCATAGCCTCTTTCAGGATGAAGGCTCCATACATACCAGCGGGTACCGCGTTCGGCTTCCCAGTTTCCGCCGAAGTACAGAGTTTCCCCAATCCATGCAATGCCAGCGATATTCGGGGTGCCGATGCCATCATTCATACCGGTGACTGGACGGGTATCGTTTCGCTCCGGCGCGACAAATGCGCGTGACCAATGCTCCGATCCAGCGGGTGCCCCCACCGCGGGAACATGTTCCCCGTAGCCGGCATTGATAGGTTCCACCAGCGCTGGGTTCTCAATGAAGTTTATGGTCGGATTCCAACGCGCTAGATAATGAGATTGCGATTCGGCTGGGGCGCTCGCCCCAAAGTTCTCGGGGCCAATATGGTTAAAGTCCCCAGCCACGTAAACATCATAACCGTTGGTGGTCAGACGCACTTCTGGCATCACACGGGACGAAAGTCCCGAACCAAGCGTATGCCATGTGTCCGTTGCCGGATCATAAGCCACTATGCCGTGGGCCGGATCACCGTTGATGAATCCATCATAGAATTCATTGACTGCCCTGCGGCCTCCGAAAGCTCCGGAAAAGTAAATGCGTCCGTCAGCTGCCTTTTCGATGCTGAAGACGTCCCGTCCTACCCCTCCGCGCCCGGTTGGATCGACCCAGACGTTTTTCTCGTTATCCCAGCGGGCTATGCCTCGCAGCGGTTCTTGCCCCTGGCCTTCCGAGAAACTGCCTACAATCCATATGTCATCTCCGTCAACCAAGAAGTCGCGCACAACAACCGTGTCAAAGGCGATATAGTCGGCAGCTCGTTGCAGAATACCGGCTGCTTTGCCATAGGCTCCGTCGCGAGGGAAATCAGCGGGAAATGGCACCCATCCCGTGTCCTCCCGCCAGGCGGCAAAACCGGTAGAGTAACTGGCTGTAGACATGGTGTTCTCTGGATTCATGCCGTTTCCACCTAGGTAGTGCCAAGTTCCGCCAATATACACCGTCGATGGGTTAGTCGAAGTATCCACATAGATGCGGCGCACGCGTGGGTGGCCGCCTCCTGGCCCTGAAGCAATAATTTCGTAAGTTCCAGTGTCAAAGTCAAATCGGTGAAAGGCGTTGCTGCGCATCGGAAGCTCAAGAGGTGCTCCGACAAAGGAACCACCGATGTAGAGATGGTTGCCCTGCGGATCATAGTCCAAGGACTGAATCGATCCCCCTGGGCTAATGGTTCCGTTATACTGCACTCGTCCCAGTGGACGCCATCGGTCGGGGCCTGGCTCGTTCGGATCAAAGACAGCCAGCGCGTTCACTCTGTGGTAGCGATTGCCGCCAGGATTATCCACCCGCATGAACTCGCCGCCAACGACAAGCCGGCCATCCGGCAGAAAAACGAAGTCATTGATAACGCCGTCCGGTCCTGCCCCACCCTGTGTAGAGTGGAAATACGCCACGACTTCATAGCCATGCTCCGGAGACCATGTCCAGAGATGCCATGGCTGGTTGGTAAGCCTGCTGCTGAAATCGCGAGCATCGATCCCCGCTTCCCATACACCGGCCATCCACAGCTTACCTTCATGCCATTTCATCCGACGTACCGACGGAGAACCCACGCCGTCTGCCATCCCCGTAGCAGCCGACATATCGGAGACCTGGGTCGGCATGGGAAACTGCCGCGACCAATGCTCATCGCTGTCTGCGGCTGAAACCACAGGGACCACTGCACAGACTACCGCCAACACCGTTACAATTACCGCTATGGGACGCCAACAATGTGCACCGGCACAGTTTCTCGCGACCGCGCTGAATGAATCTCTCAACTAAACCCCTCCTATCGCTTTGTTGGAAAGATGTCTCTGTGTCTGCCATTGTTGCTGTGGCTGATGGCGTTCCTCCTTCCGGGCAACCACGGACCGAATGTAGTGATAGAGCTGTAATGCCATTCTTGCCATTATTTGGATATTTATTTATAGCTTTTTTCTGTTCTGATAACTATTGCGGTCAGACCGTGTTCCCGTGTTCGAAAGCAACAGGAGGTAACCGCGAGGCTCCAAGCAGTAAGCATCTTGGTTGGTTGACCAGATAGCATACTAGATCGAAAACATAAAAGGCATGCCGAACCGAAGAGCATTTTGGCTATCGGCCACGACCACTAATCACGCGCGACAGTCGACGCATCCATCCACTACTGCTTCTTCAAGGATGCGGACCAGCAGCGCAACCTAGACATCCCCTTCGTCCGGCGGGCATTCCCAGCACCATGAGAGTAACCGTTTCCTAAAGGGTGATGTGTTTCTACTGGCCTAAGCATAATCCAAGGGGTTTTTGCTACAGTTCATGCCACATTGGAGTGTATGATGCCCCGATCCCCCCGACCTCGAAACGACCGCGTCCTTGCCAACCAAGTCTTCCACTAGGAAGAATTCGAACTCACAGTGCATCTGTGTATCCTAAGCCCTCCGTTCGTATTATATTTTGAATAGTATCACACTTTTGCTTACATGGCAAGCAAGCCGGGCACGTGGTTGACTAC
>PUOC01000078.1 GCA_003551965.1 Clostridiales bacterium
CCCACGGCCCCGCCTGGTCGCTCAACCATGGGACCTATGCCAAAAGCGGCGTTCGGCACTGCATGGAATGCCACCAAGACTATTCGGACAAGGGAAGAAAGGACAGCAATCCGAGAGCGACAACCTGCTACGAATGCCACACGCCAACCGGCAAGGACAGTAAATTCGGCCCCTTCGGCAGCAGCATCCACAATGTTCACACATCCGATTTTTATGTCACCCATCCCCTGGCGGCCCGGACGGATCAGCGCAGGTGCGCGGATTGCCACACGGAAAGTCGCTTCTGCGGAGATTGCCACGACGATTTCAACAGAAACGAACTGGCCCTGGATTCTCACCGGCGCGCCTGGAGCGATCTTGCCGTCATTTTCGACCGCGATACCGCGCAGATTCACGAGGCCTTTGACGAAACCCAATGCGACTCGTGCCACCGCGACGAGAACAACTCCATCGTGATTCCCTCGGACCGCTGGGCCCGGGGCCATGCCATAGAGGCCCGGAAGAACCTTGCCACCTGCCAGGCATGTCATCCCACGGGCGACACCTGCGTCAAGTGCCACAGCGCCCGTACAGGCCTGGGGGTGAGCCCCCATCCCAAGGGCTGGAGCGGCAGCATGAGCCGCCGCCTGGAAAGCGCAAGCAAGGGCAGAACATGCGCCAGGTGCCATTAAGGAGTCAGCGATGGAACGCTACGATATCGGCTACATGACAAGGAGAGGCTGCATGAAATACACAAGAAACCCTCTGGCCGCAATGCTTCTTGCCATGATCCTTATGGCAGGCTGCGGCAGCGACAGTGGTTCCAGGGTCGGCACCACGCCGGGGGAGCCCGATCCGGCCGGGTATATCGGCGATGTCAACTGTCTCAGCTGCCATGACGACCAGAAACGAGAATGGCTGAAAGCCCACGGCAACCTGGATGTGGAGACAATGACCTTCAACCCGAGCTATTCCATGCTCGAGGCGTCCTGCGAGCCATGCCATGATCGCGGAAGTCTCACCGATCCCACTGTCGAGGGCAAGGGATGGGAACTGATCGGCGACCAGGGTCCCGTCCGCCCGGTAGTGAGCTGCGAGGCCTGCCACGGGGCGGGTGGATACCACTTCGGAATGGGCCCCCTGCCCCGCGCCGTTCCCGGCGTGGACACCTGCGTTGTCTGTCACAATCAAGATGTCCCCGACGACGGCATGCATCGCTCGACCCATATCGCGGAAGACTACGAACAAAGCAAGCACGCGAGGAGCCCCGCGCTGGAGGGCCGTGAAACAATAGACGCCCATTGTGCAATGTGTCACACGGACGAAGGGTTCATCGCGTATTCGAGTGCATACAATTTTGACGGCGATGCGCAGCGAGAAAATCCGGGCTATGATAGGCTCGGCGACATCTCAGAGATCTGGCAGCCCTACAGTGAGGATGAAATAAGCCCCATCAGCTGCCGAACCTGCCACAGGCCCCACAGTGGCGAACTGCGCGCCCCGGAGACCGGGGATGAAGTGGGGGATGTCATTTTCAGCCGGGAATTCAACACATGCACAAGCTGCCACCAGGCTTTCGTGGCCTATGACCCCACCGACCCCAACGAAACCATCGACTACTTCCTGGATCCCGGCATCTATGGCGGGGAGTTCGGCCTGGACTGGGCCGATCCCGAAAATGCCGGCAGGCTGGAATACCACAACCCCATTGCCAATCCATTTGGCAACACGTCCCACCTGATTGCCGACACCCATTTCAGGGGATGGTTTCCAAGGAAAAACGCTGACGGCTCCGTCACTCAGGTACGGGTGCAGGGATATTATCTGGGCGGCGACGGGTTGAATCCAAAAAACGAAAACGCATGCACCGTCTGCCATGACCCGCACAGCGCGGCGATGGGCTGGATCGACTAATGGATGAATTCGATCATGACCGGGTATTTCCATGGACTCGGATACCGGCCTTTTTATGAAAGCGGCTGTTTTGTCGGCAAAACACATATACTGTATTGGTAAGGAGGCTACAGATAGATGAAAAAGAAATGGTATTTACGCAAAGCATTTGCTGTCGGCCTGCTGATCCTCGCATTGGCCCTTTTCGGCTGCGGCGATGACGGTGACACGGGACCGGAAGGGCCGCAGGGTCCGCAGGGGCCTCCCGGCCCTTCAGCTGAAGATTTGGCGCGGGGGATCGATTCACCCAATGCATCCCTTTGTTTTTCCTGTCACCAGCACGAAGGAGTGGGATTAAGGTCGGCCAACTGGATTCGAGCCCACATGGACAGCATGGGCGGTGAAATGTTCGGGGAAAGCGTCCACGGCAAGGAACCCAAGGAGGCTTGCAGCGCCTGCCACGGCGGATTCAGGCCCGGCGGCGGCCGTCCCGCCGGGCTGAGCGACGAACTCCACGCCGGATTCCAACACCAGAAAAACCGGACCCCGGGCATCTGGGATTCAAGCGTTGACGCGGTATCGGTTACAAGCGGAGAAGTCGAGGTGACCTTTACCATTGAAGATGCCAGGGCCGAGGATGCACCGGATGAGGTAAACGTGGAGATTACCCTGGCCAAGGAGCTATCGGACGGTTCCTGGATGAGCATGCTGCACAGAGATCGGGATCGTGACGACGGAATCAGGGTTATCCGGAGCGGCAACCTGCGGCTTGAAGATGATGACCGCTTGACCGACGGCGAATCCGTTGAGGATGGCATGCGGTTTTCAACCTTTCTTCGGGCTGCGCACGGCGACTATGGAAACGACACCGGCTCACTTGCGCGCATTAATTTCAGCGACGGTGCCTTATGGCGCCGCTCCGGCGACGATGATGCGGCCACATACAACGGCGATATTGTTTACCAGGACTGGGTACAAGGCAAAATCGATGAAATCAATGCAAACGGTGCCTGGGAAGACGGCACCTACCGCATCTCCGTAACCGGCCGAGACCGAACTACCGGCTATGTCCGCTTTGCCGCGATAGCCGATTTCGAGTTGACAGGCGCCGGGGCCGACGCAACTGTGGCCCCCGACTCCGTCACTTCCCCCAGGCCGACCAACCAGATCGAGCAGGCATCCTGCAACACCTGCCACGGCGACCGGCTCAGTTATCCACGCAATTCCGTGCACGGCCAACAGCGCCTTGACGTAAACACCTGTTTCAACTGCCACAACAACTATACCTGGGATTCCCGAAACTCCGTCGCCGAGGAAGACGGCTGGGCCCGGCTGGACATGGGGACCATGATACACAGCATTCATTCCGGTATCGAGGGCTACAAAGCGGATGCGTATTTATATGAAAACGTCTCTTACCCGGACTGGACCCTTCCCGGCACCAGCAATTGCGCATCCTGCCATTTCGGCAACGTTCCCGGAGAAGGAGAGGGCTGGAACCGCAGCGACCCAAGCATCGCCTATACATGCTCTACATGCCATGCCGAGGGCGGCTACGCTTTTGAAAATGACCAGGTCATAGACCATTCCAATTTTTCGGATCCCTATGAATGCGCAGGTTGCCATGGTACCACGGCGGATGGTCCCGTTGGTTTTCAGCGTACGGCTGACGCCTATCACGGCGTAAGCGACCGCCTGGAAGGGCTGCGCATCCAAAGAGAGGATTTCGCCTTCAAGCTGATCAGCGTGGAAGATGCGGTCTTCGGAGCAACGCCCGTCGTACGCTGGCAGCTTCTCAAGTGGCAGCAAAACGACGATGGACACTCATCATTCCAACCGCTTGAACTGACGGAAGAAATGATCGACGGCGGCCCTCGCCTGCATATCGGCTGGGGCATTGGCGATGATTGGACCAACGAGGGCTCGGGCGAAAAAAGCGCGTTCGGCCCCCGTGAAAACGACGACGGCGGCCGGCCGGTGGCCGTGAACGTTGCCACAGGAGAAAACGGCAACACGGTAATCGATGGCGATATTGCCGTTACGACATTTCCGGCTTTAACCAACGAGGACGCGGGCGGCGGACAGGGCTATGCGGACCTGGAACAGGCCCGGGATGGCCGGCGCGGTTTTGTAGCCATCCATCGAAACATCAATGACAACGGCGAAACCCGTCTGCTGACCAGCCTCGTGCAGCCTATGACATTGGGTCTTGGCGAAGTGGCGCTGGCAGCCAGCCGCCGCACGTCGGTCAACGCCACCACCAATATCGACCACGCCACCAACCGGGGAGGAAGCTGCCTGAGTTGCCATGGCACCATCGCCTGGCACGGAAACGGATACACTGCGGACAACAACATCCAGGCATGCATCACCTGCCACAATGCCGGATCCCACCAGAGCATTGCAGCCGTTTATCCCGAACCGCCCTATTCGGTGGATATGATGTATCTGATGCACAAACTGCACTCGGATCCGGACATCCTCTACCCCCAGAACATGCCGGGCCGCTGCCATGCATGCCATGCCGGCAGCAATGAGGCGCACCCTGTATGGGTTGAAGATGATGGCGTTACCGCTGCCGAAATCAACATGGATTCCTTCGGGGAAAGCAATTGCGCACTCTGCCATGACGGAACGATCCACGAAGGCCGCCTGGGTGTCATCTCCGACTGGCCCGGATCCGTTGAGAAATACGGGCTTCGCGGTGACGGCACCGACGACGGCGAGTAACGGGTGACGGAAACGCATAACCTTTAAAAATACCGGGGCGAACCAGGCGGTTCCCCCGGGCTTTTTTTCCGCCCGGCCGATAGATAAACCCCGGGAGTGGGCCGGTCCTCGACGCACCAAGCCTTTACTGCCCGTAGTGCGGATTTGGATGCTGCGCCATCCATTCCTGGGCAAGCTGCTTCGCTTCGGCCACGTCTTCCGCCGCCATTTTTTCTTCCAGGCTGTCGCGGAGCGGCCCGGCTTTGGTCACCCCCCGCACCGATGCCAGGTAAAGCCATTTATAAGCCTGGATTCTGCATTGTTCAACGCCTCTTCCCTCATGATACATCACGCCGAGCCTGTACTGGCAGCCGACATGCCCCTCTTCCGCCGCTTCCCCGTACCAGTATGCCGCTGCGGCATCATCGCGATCAACCCCCAATCCCGCGCTGTACATGGTGCCAAGTCCCAGCCGGGCAAAGGAATTGCCCTGCCCGGCCGCCTTCAAAAACCACTTGTGCGCCTGTTCATAGTCCTTATCAACACTGTTGCCCTTGTAATAGTTGAAGCCCAGAAGCGCCTGCGCATCGGCGTCTCCCTTTTCGGCCCGCTCCCGAAGCTCCGCCGCATAATGAACCTGCCGCGGCGATCGTTTTTCTTCCACGGGCTTTACCCCCGGCCTGCCGCAGGATGCGGCCGCCAGCAG
>PUOC01000057.1 GCA_003551965.1 Clostridiales bacterium
GGCGCAGCCGCAATAGTCTGCTTGGTTAATCCACGGTATGGGGCTGGATGCCTGGAACGTAGCGGCAGAACTCGCGTAATTCGGCGGAAATATCGCCGTGAATGCCAACCACATGGTGCACGTAGGGGCCGTAGATGAGCTCCCTCTCCCAGCGGGGCCAGTCATTGACCTCGACCCAGAGATAGGTGCCGAAGGTCTCGGGACCGTCGATGCCTTGGGCGCGTCCCCAGAACAAGGAGTACTCGCCATGGTCACCGTCGAAGCGAACCAGCGTCACCGGCCCGCCCCGAATGGGCCATCCAGCTCTCCCCTGCGGGTCCACCGAAGTCTGCGCCTGTTCATCCTTAAGGCAGTGCGAAAAGGGCCCACAGTGCCACAAAAGCTCGCCGTTGGAGTTGTCTGGGTGGCGAATGGTCAGGTCTGCGAAAAAGCTGGGCTGCCCGGTATTGGCAGCGGCTTCGACAAGAATCGAAGTAATCGCGCCATGGACATCCGTTTCACAAGCAACGGGAATACCTTCCTCGGTCAATTCAGCATTGACAAAGCATGTGGAAATGCCATACATCTTCTGCAGCGCCGACCAGCACTGAATGACCAGGGCGCTGCATTGGTTGGCTTCGGCCCATTCCTGCAGAGCCAACTTGAAAGCGGCCAACTTCTGTGTCGCCTCCGCATCGGGCTGCCAATGATCGATCTTCTGCTGCCACTGCCGGGCTGTCTCCTTTTGGCGCCCTTCCTTTTCGATGGCCTTGGCCGATTCCACGATGGTTCCCAGGCTCGTGGGTACCACAGAGATCCCGAACTTCTCTACCAGTTCGCCTTCATTGGCCATCATGGTCAGAAAGGGTGTCGGACGTGTATCGATCATACCGATACGGGCAGAGCGGAATCGCTTCACCATGTGTGCTACACGAAGGAAGCGTTCCATGCCTTCTTCGAAAACCGGACTTTCCAAAGAGCAGTTCTCTATATAGGTAAACGGCACATTGTAGCGGCGCAGAACCTTGCTCGTGGCAAATAGGCCGCACTGCCTATCGGTCGCGGCCCGTCCGTGGGGCCGATCGCCGCTGTCCCGTTCGCCCCACAGCAGAACAGGCTTGCCCAGAAAACGGGCCAGATCCGCTGCCGGTTCTTCACTGCCGAAATTGCAGTGCGGCAGAAACAAACCGTCAATGTCTTTGGTCTGCAGATATTCCTTCACAGCTGGCAGCTGGTTGACGGAATGGAGGGTCCCGTTTTCTGTTATGCCTTCCAGAGATAGGAACTCCACTCCATGTCCTTCCAGCCAATCCAGCACGCGCTCTTTAGCAGCCATCATCTGCTCTTGATCCCCAAATCGGAAGCGTTCTGTTGGTACGACAGCCAAGTTCACCGATGGACGCTTTACAGGCGTTGACAAGATCATCCCTCCCAAAAAATACCGCAGCACGGCCGAAGGTCGAAACACAGGCCCTGCTGCGCAGCGGAACTGCATTTGGCCCTATACGGGTTTTCCTGTAGTGCCTCCGCACTATATACTTCCCGATGGAAAGAAACTTTCCTTTCTGCAATCATTCAGCTTCCGATATCTGACTGCATGCACACAGCCGGGGCGAGCTACACCATTACCAGGTGAGCCCATAGGGCACCCGCCAGCGGAGGAATGTCCTTCTTCCGCCGGCCAATCCGGCATGACGGCGCGGAAAAGCCCACACCGATTTTGGTGTGGGTCTGCGGCCTTCGGGCTGCGATCAGCACATCCTATAGGATCGGGGATTGTACTCGAAATCCTTGTCCAAGGGATACATTGGCCGGGGGACATGTCGGTACTCCAAGTCGCGGAAGTTCTGGTTGGTATAGCCGGGAGTCAACGCCAGCAGCCCGTGTCCGGCAATGGCTTCGTACTTGGGGTCCAAATAGCCGCTCTTTAGTACAAGAAGCCCGTACTCCTCGGGCTCCAGGTCCAAAGCCCGCAGTTCCTCGGGATCGACCATCATAGCCCGCCGACTGCTGACGACAACGTCAATGCCTTGAATCCGGACCACAGCCGCGGGCACCGCACCCAGTGGGCCAATGTGCGTCACTGTACCCTCTACAGCCAGTCCCACCAGTTCGCCGGTACTTAGGCGGCCCAAACGCAGTTTCACCTGCGAACCGATCCCCTCGTCCGCGCAGCGCCGATAGCTTGCCGGGTCGGCTATGGAACCGAAAAGCGCGCAGCTGGTTCCCTTCTCCAGCATATGTTTGAGCGGATATACGATGTTCTGGCTGCCGCCCGCTCCTGGGTTATCACCGCAGTCAGCAATGCAGACCGGACCTGGATTCCGTGTCTCAGCTGCAGCCAAGGCTTCCGCAAAGGGATAGGCTTCGGTGGTAAAGCGAAATTCCTTGTGATAGTGCCAAAAGTGCCGAGCCAATTGCTCTGCCTGATCCCGGGCCCTGCTTTGCTCCTCTCTGCAGACAACAACAGCGCTGCCCTGATTGTAGGATACATCTACCCAGGGAAATCCGAGGAAGTACGAAGCCGAAAGCACTTCACCCTGCTGCTCTGCTTCTTCCAATTTCGGAATCAGTTCGTTCATGGGATATTTCTCTGTCTCCGATTGTTCCCCCGACACTAACATGGGCAGCCCGACAGCGCACATGGCCAAACCATAGTGCCCCTGCAGCGCATCGTGCAGAAGCTTAGCGGCGTTAGCCCCGGTCTCGTAGGCATCTACATGGGGAGCCGTGCGATAGCCCACCAAGCCGTCGGCACAGGCAACCATGGCGGGTGTAACCATCGCGTGCATGTCCAGGGAACACACAATCGGTATCTGCGGGCCAACAATTTCCCGCACGGATGCCAAGAGATCGCCCTCGGCATCCCCCAAACCGGCGACGGTCATGGAACCATGCAGGTGAAGGCAGACTCCATCCACGGAATCAGCCCGCTTCAGCCTCTGCAGCAGCTCTTCCTTGATGGTATAATATGCCTCCTGTGAAACCAAGCCGCCGGGAACTGCTCTGGCGAAAACAGTGGGAGTCACGGCACTTCCTCGGGTGGTCAGCGTGTCAAAAATGCCGTGAAGCGCTGTGCGGCCTGCAGTCCGCAGGGCATCGAGCACCTGGTCTCCGTACAGCCGCGGGGAGAAATCATCCAACTGTGTATGGTCGGGATTAAAGGAATTGGATTCATGGGAAAAACTGCCAATCACAATATGCACTGCAACATCTCCTTCCATTGCGGCTTGGTGTCACCATCAGCTGCCCCGTAGTCTTGGGTCCAGCAGGTCACGCAGCCCATCGCCCAAAAGATTGAAGCCCAACACTGTAAAGAGAATGGCCAGTCCTGGAAACAGGGAAAGGTGCGGCGCTATGGTGATGTAGCTGCGGCCTGTACTGATCATGGCCCCCCACTCCGGTGTCGGCGGCCGCACACCCAAGCCCAGAAAACTGAGGCTGGCAGCGGTTAGTATAACACCTCCAGCTGTCAAAGTAGCTTGTACCAAGAGAGGAGCGACGGCGTTCCGCAGGATATGGCGAAAAATGATGTAATAGCTCTTGGCCCCGATGGCCAAGGCTGCTTCCACGTACTCCATCTGCTTAATATTCAAGGTAAGGTTTCGGCATAGACGCCCGTAAACGGGTATGGAAAAGATGGCAATGGCAATCAGCATGTTGAACAAGGACGGCCCTAATACGCTTACAATAAGGATAGCCAGCAGCATCCCTGGAAAAGCGAAGATAATATCCAGTGTCCACATAATTAACTGGTCGGTCCTGCCTCCGAAATATCCCGCCGTCAATCCCAGAGGGACACCGATACCCATGGCCATGCCCACAGCCACACTGACCTCCACAAGGCTGATCCGGGCGCCATGGATCACCCGGGAAAGAATACAGCGGCCATATTGATCCGTGCCGAAAGGATAGTCGCGGCTCGGTGACTGGAACGCGTGCCGCAGATTCTGTTCCAACGGGTCGACTGGTGCGAGCAGTGGCGCTAAGGCACTGATCAGGAGCAATGCCGAGATCAGCGCACCGCCGATAAGAACATTGCGGCGGCGCAGTGCCAGCGGCATGGTGGGCTTTCGAAATCCTCTATCCGCTCTTTTCATGGTATCACCCCTCAATCAAACCGCATGCGCGGATTCATCGCCGCCAGCACAATGTCCACGAGAAAGTTGACCAATACAACGCTGAGCACCGTAAACAGTACCGTCCCCTGAATGATCGGATAATCCCGGTAGCGAACAGCGTCAACAAGCAGGCGCCCCACGCCCGGCCATGAAAAAACTGTTTCCGTGACCACCGCTCCACCCAAGAGTACGCCGAAATGCAGGCCGACTAGCGTAATGACAGGTATAAGTGCATTGCGGAGGGCGTGTTTTGTGTACACCACAAACTTGGAAACACCTTTGGCTTGCGCTGTTCGAACGTAGTCCTGTTTCACCACTTCCAACATGCTCGAACGGCTCATGCGGGCAATCAGAGCCAGGGGATACACGCACAGGGAAAAGGTCGGCAGAACCATGTGTCTCCAAGTGTCGGCACCAAACAGCGGCAGCCAGCCTAGCTGTACAGAAAATACGCTCATGGCCATCAGTGCCACCCAGAAATTGGCGGCTGAAGCGCCAATGATGGCAAACAGCATCACCCCCTGATCAACCCAGGAATGTTTGTATACCGCTGCCAATACCCCAGCACTGATACCGAGCACCGACGCCACCAGCAGTGCCGCGAAGGTCAGCTGCAGCGTATAGGGAATACGCCTGGAAATCTCTCCTACTACTGGCATTCCCGAGTTGATTGAATTGCCAAGATCACCGCGGACAGCCCCCTGGAGAAATACACCGTACTGAAACAGAATACTGCGGTCTAACCCTAACTGCCGCCGCATGGCCATGACCTGTTCTTGGGTTGCCTCGGTACCGGCCATGAGCCGAGCGGGATCACCGGGTATCGCCCGCACAACAAAGAAAATGATGAAGGAAACACCGATCATGACAATAGGAAGCACTACAAGCTTGCGGGCAATATACCGGCCCATTGGCCACGCCCCCTCCCGGTAAGATCAACCAATACGTACAGCAGCCCGCCCGATGGGCGGGCCACTGCATCTGAAATCGATACGGCTATTCAACAATCCGGGGATTGCGCACAACCAGCATGCCGCCGGCCAATGTCCAAATCCCCTCTATATTGTCCTGCAGGCCGACAATATTGTTGCCATACCACAATGTGATGTGAGCTGCTTCTTCATGGATGATGCCCTGGGCTTCAATGTACATCGCTTCCCGGGCTTCCGGATCCGTCTCGAAGGCAGCCTTCTGCAGCAGTTCGTCCACGCGCTCATTGGAATAGAACCCCAGATTGGCGCTGGCGGGCGGGAAACTGTCGGTGGCAAATAGCGGTGTGAGCATCATATCCGCATCCAATGTGGCCGATGACCAAGATGCAAAGGAAGCTTGGACTTCGTTTTCTTCCTTAGGCGCAAACACAGCATCGGACCAAATGCCGCCTTCCATCTGATCCACAATGACATCGACGCCCACTTCTCTCCACATTCCCTGCAGAGCTTCCACGTATTGGGCCTCTGCCTCCTGAACGGCAATGGCGATGGAGAAACCGTCTTCGTAACCTGCTTCTGCCAGCAGCTCCCGGGCCCGTTCAGGGTCATGGGGATAGGCTTCCAGGGTTTCGTCGTATCCGAAATTGCCGGGGGATACCGGTGAGTTGGCAACTGTACCCGAACCCCACAAAATCGAGTCGATCAAGCCTTGCCGGTCGGTGGCATAGTTCAAAGCCTGGCGCACGCGCACGTCGTCCAGAGGTTCCTTGGTCGTGTTCAAAGCTACCCAAAAGGCTCGGGCACCCGGTGTTTCAATCACTTCAACACCCTGATACTGTTCGAGCACTGACACGTGGGCCGGGGGCAATGGCGTAACAACATCAACTTCACCGGTCTGCAGTGCCATGACCAGCACGGAATCTTCCGGTGACCAACGCCACACAAGCTGTTCCACTTCGGGAACTTCGCCCCAGTAGTTCTCGTTGCGTTCCATGACGACCCGTTCGCCCGAAACATACTCCACAAACTTATATGGGCCAGTGCCCACCGGTTCGCTGGCTACGTCATCAATCACAGAAGGACTGACAATGGCTGCCTGGCCGATGGCCATCAAACGTGTAAATGCCGGATAGGGATCCTGCAAATGGAAAACCACGGTGAGATCGTCAACCACTTCCACTTCTTCGATGACCGGGCCGAGACGTCCGTAGACGACGAGGCCTTTGTCGGGATCAATCATCCGATCCACAGCCGTTTTCACCGCATCAGCGTCAAAGGGTGTTCCGTCGTGAAACGCAACGCCCGACCGCAGATAGAACGTCCATTTCATACCGTCCTCGGACTGTTCCCAATCCGTGGCTAGCCCAGGAACAATCTCATACTCCTCGTCCAATGCCGTCAAGTTTTCGTACATGGAATGGAGCACCGATGCCGTGTAAGTAGCCGAATGATTCGAGGGATCCAATGACCGGGGTTCCTCTGTCTGCATGATCGTCAACGACGAAGCGAAGGCTGCGGACGAACCAACCACCAGTGCAAGTACAACAGCGAACACAACGACACAGCGTCTCAATGACAGGTTCACAAGACATTCCTCCTATCTTTGGTTAAGAATCTACGACACTCACTTTTTCCGGTTAGACCCAGGCATCACCCCCTATATATTTTCACCACGAAAATAATTGAACAAAAAACAACGACCTCTCTAGTTCAGTGAAGAAAAAGACAAAACTTTACCCTAGCAAATCATAGTTTTAAAATACCACAAGCCGAACGCAATTGCAACTCCCAGTTTACGCCATTTCCAAACAACGGCACCGATGCCAGGGAACGCCGCCGCTAAAGTTCTCAAGCAGTTCAGACGTTCGTAAGCCCGCTACCCGTCAAACCATTCCCATTACCAGTCGGCCACCGAGCCGTCTTCGGGATACCACACCCTAGGTGTTTCCCAGTTGCCGTCATAGAGGAGGTCTGCTATCTTTTCTTCGTCCAGTTCAATGCCTAAACCGGGTTTTTCGGTCAGTGCCACGCAACCGTCTTGCAGAGCAAACGGTTCCTTGAGATACCCCTCGCCCAACGTCACCTGCTCCTGCATAATGGCGTTCGGCGTACACGCATCCAGCTGCAGAGCAGCGGCCAACGATACCGGCCCTAATGGATTGTGGGGGGCTATGGCTGCATAGTAACACTCGGCCATGGCCGCAATCTTCTTGGCTTCCATAATGCCGCCGGCATGGCAGAGATCCGGCTGGACGATGGCAGCCGCCTGTTTTTCCAACAGCTCCCGGAAAGCCCATTTGGTAAAAAGGCGTTCTCCTGTGGCCAGCGGTACGGTGGTTGAACGGGCTATATCCGCCATCGCGTCAATATTTTCCGGTAGGCATGCTTCCTCGACAAACATGGGATAGTAGGGCTCAATGGCCTGAATCATCCTTTTGGCCATGGCCGGTGAAAAACGGCCGTGGAAATCCACCCCGATGTCCACCGAACTACCCACCGCCTTCCGCAGTTCTGCAAACAGGGCCGTCTTCTCCTGCAGAAACTCCTGCGTATCCACGAAGCGGACCGGTGGTGCAAAGGACATTTTTAGCGACCGGAAACCCTCCTGCAGCTTCTGTTTTGCATGTCTGCACAGTTCCTCCGGTGTGGAGCCTCCCACATGGGCATACATCTTCACGCGATCGCGAACGCGTCCGCCCAACAGCTGGTACACAGGAACACCCAGTGACTGGCCCAAAATATCCCACATAGCCTGTTCCACGCCGGATATGGCACTGGTCAAAACCGGGCCACCCCGATAAAACGCTCCGCGATACAGCGCCTGCCAGTGATGTTCAATGCGCCGCGGGTCCTGGCCGATCAAATACGATTCAAACGATCGGATGGCAGCCGCCACTGCATGGGTGTGGCCCTCCACAATCGGCTCGCCCAGACCAATGATGCCGGCATCCGTATGCATTTTCAGAAACATCCAGCGCGGTTTGACCATAAGCAGCTCAAGCTTGGTTATTTTCACCCTGCTACCCCCTTCTGTTAGGTACGCCGTACCACATCGGAGCAGAAACGCTCAATGTGGTCGATATCGGTTTGATAAAGACCTGCTTCACGGTACACGAGGGCATTGATGCCGCCTGACACGGCCGTGTCCGCAGTGCCCTTTTTCCTTGCTTGGCGATAACCGCGGACAGCCAGCTGCGACAGCTGGTCCTTGGCCTGCTCCGTCAGCGGCAGCAGCGGTATGCGGGACACATAGCCGCTGGTGATCATGTTGGACCGCAAGAGTACGCCCCGCACCAAATAAGTCACCAGTGAGCTGTTGAGATAAGCCAAAAGCCACCACAGATCCGGCCCGCAGCCTGCCAAATTGGCATTGACACCAAACACCGATCCTTCCGGGCGGTAACAGGCGCCGAACGCCACACCCATGGAAGAACAGGCGATTCCCTCGGAAAACAGATGCCGTTTGTTGCGGACAGTGAAGTTGGGGATCTGCTCACTAAGCTCAAGGAAATCATTGGGAAGATATCCATCAGGCGGCGAAAAAAACCGCCGGCTGCCGGGATTTTTGTAAAACGGCACGGAAAAGCCCTGTTGGGGTTCGGAAGAAACGAAGCGTGCGTCGCAGCCGGTGGAGATACCGGTAACACACGGGTAATAATCCCCCAGCCGCGGCATGGAAAACAAACGCATGACCGTTTCCGGGCAGCCCACCACCAGTTCCTTCTGATCGGAACCTCCGGAGAGAACCAAATCACGGAGGGGGCGTGTATCCATCTTCCCTTGATCCAGCTGCAGCCGCAGTTCGCTGGTACGGCTCGGCCGCTGTTGGGTGCGGACCATGGAGTCCATGGTCTGGGCGTCACGGCCCAGCCTTTCCAGAACCATGATACAGGTGCGCACATCAGCCTCCTGTTTCCGGAACAGGTCCGTGGGGCAAAGGATCAGGTCATGAAGGCGGCAGTATTTTAAGACAAGCTCCCGCAGGCCGCGATGGAGCTTGGATGTAAGAAAGGAATCATTGATGATCACGCCGATGGCCGCGCCCGGTTTGGCCAGTTGGATCATGGCCGCTAGGAACATGGAGTACATGTTCAGAACGCCGACACCAGAAAACAGGTGTGTTAATGTCGATTTGTGCTGGCGTATGTAGTCGCTTTCGTGACAATTATACGGGGGATTGGCCGTGAAATAGTCATACGGAAGGGGCATAGAACCGGATTCCCGGGCACGGCGAAAATAGCGGAGAAAATCTTCCTGGACGAACTCAATTCCCTGCAGCCGTTGGTAATCGTGAATGTCCATTCCTACCACCGTCTTACCGGCTTCCACGAATGGGGCGACCATTTCGCCGCCCCCTACACAGGGGTCAAACACCATGTGCCCGCTTGGGTTGACAGAGAGCAGTCGTTCCGCCACATAGGATGCCACAAAATCAGGGGTTGCATAATAACCGATGCGCCGCCGGTCCAATCCGCTGCCGTCCAAGACTTCTTTATCGTGCCGTCCCACTGTCTGCTTCCCCCCGCTCCCTCACTGCCTTACATTATAGCATATAACACTTATGTATACAGCATGCAGCCGCTGCCGGCCAGGGAACTGTGCCGCCGTGCCGCAGCCCATGCCGTACGCATGGGGCATTGCGGTCGTTCTTGGGCAGAAAAATTTGACGGTCGCCAACAATGCGCAGCAGGCACAAGGAAAGCTGACAGCGAAACGAGAAATAGTCTCCCATGGCCGATGCAGAGGAAATGCCGGCAGCCCTTGAGCTGCTAAGACAGGAGGCAGAGCCATGAATGTGGACGCCGATCGTTTCAAAGCCATGACATTTGCCTATCCGGACGCGATACCGGTTCGGATCGGGATTTTGCCTGCTACCTGGAAAAAATACCGCCAGGGGCTCAATGAAATTGTAGCGGAATATCCCAGCATTTTTCCCGAGGGCCCGCACACCGAAAGCCAATTCGATGCCGTCCACGGCACCTATGCCGAAGGGACCCATGTGGATCCATGGGGTTGTGTATGGACAAACGTAGCAGCGGGCATGGAAGCCATTGTCACCGGGCACCCCCTTCCCAATCGAGCTGATGTCCGCAGCTTCGAACCTCCCCGGGTTGATGCAGGTCTGCCCCATGGTTTCATGTACCTTCGTCTGTCCGATCTGCGGGGTTTTGAAGAACTGATGATTGATTTCGCGGAAGAACCTCCCGAACTGGGTATTCTCATCGACAAAGTACTGGAATACAATATGGATCAGCTTCGCAAGCATTTGGACAGCCTTGCAGAACCTACGCTTGTAACGTTTGGCGACGACCTTGGGATGCAGACCACTCTGCCCATGGGCCCAGAAAAATGGCGCAAGTACCTCAAGCCTTGCTATCAAGCTTTGTACGGCCTCTGCCGAGGGCAGGGACACTACGTGTACATGCATAGTGACGGTCACATTGTCGAGATCATTCCGGACTTGATCGACTGCGGTGTCAACGTCATCAATCCGCAGTATCGAGCCAACGGCCTGGACAATCTGGCGGCCCAGTGCCTGGGAAAGGTCTGCGTCGATTTGGATCTGGACCGGCAGATGTTCCCCTTTGCCGCACCAGAAGACATTGATCGGCACGTTGCAGAAGCTGTGTCGGCCCTGTCGCTGCCCGAAGGAGGACTGTGGCTGACAGCGGAGTGTGCTCCCGATGTGCCGCTGGAGAACATTGAAGCCATCTGCCGTGCCTTCGAGCAATACCGGCATCACAACTAAGAAGCACTGTCCAACGGATGGACAAAAGCAATTCCGCAATCACAATCGAGAAGGGAGAGGCTGACATGGAAGAGGCCAAAATCCTGCGCCCGCTGGCGTACCGGTACATGGAAATCGCGCGCAGTCAGAAGAACAGGGATACCATAGAACTGCACCGCGCTGTCAACGATCTTGAATCGGTCCGACCCGTAGTACTCATTGACGAGGTTCCTTGGAGCGAGATGAACCATACCGGGGAGCTGACACTGCACTGCAGCGATCCATTCCTCCGAGAACTGGAATGGATGCTCCGAACAACCCTTTACAAACACAAATACATGCCGGCCGACATGATCGTCCGGCCCTATATTCCGATCCAAAAGGTGATTCATTCCACCGGTGTCGGCCTCAGCGTGGAAGAAGAAACCATCGCCACCGACGAAGACAATCCCATCATATCCCACCAGTATCACGATCAACTGCAGACCGCCGACGATCTTGCCAAGATCAGAAATCCTGTCCTTACCTACGATGCACAAGAGACCCAGCGCCGCTACCAGCTAGCCGGGGATGTTCTCGGCGATCTGGTGCCGGTCCGGATTACAGGCATACCCTTTTTCGGGGTTACCACCTTCGATGACATCGCCCGTTATCGCGGCGTGACAAACCTCTTAATGGATCTGGCTGACCGCCCCGATCACATGCATGCCATTGTCCGTAAGCTGACCGACGCCAAGCTTTCCTATCTAGACCAAGCCGAACAGCTAGGACTGTTCGACCCGGATCCATACAGCTTGCACTGCACACCGATCCACACCAACGAACTTCCCGGGCCGGACTTTGCAGGCGGGCCCATGACCCGGAAGAACATTTGGGGACGGGGCACGGCCCAGATCTTTGCTTCTGTGTCCCGGGAGATGCACGATGAGTTTGATATCCAGTACATGAAGGAAACCATAGGACAATGCGCCCTGTCCTATTACGGCTGCTGTGAACCGCTGGATAGGAAAATCGATATCATTGAGCAACTGCCCAACCTCCGCAAAGTCTCCATTACACCCTGGGCGGACGTGAATCGCGCCGCCGAAGCTATTTCCGGAAAATATGTTCTAGCCGCCAAACCCAATCCATCGGCAGTGGCTGTCCCGCGGTTGAACCAGGAAGCACTGCAGGAGGAACTCGCAGCGATTCTCGAAGCCTGCCGGCGAACCGGATGTCCTGCCGATATCGTTCTCAAAGATATCTCCACGTGCTGCGGTCGGCCCCAGAACATCTTCGAGTGGGAACAGACTGCCATGAGCATGGTCCGAAATTTGTAAGAACAAGATAATGGCAGGAAAGGCCTGGGATGACGCTAATGCGGATTCCCAGGCCTTTTGGCATTGCGAACAAACTCCTTTAGCGCTAGCACCCGTTCAGGCGGCGCCTCAAAAGGTACAATTCCGCAGCCGAAGATGAATTTCGGATAGTGCCCGCATGCCTGTATGATCCCTTGGGCGGCCCCGCACAGCTGGGCATAGTTCCCCCGGCAGAGCAAGCCACTGTCGATACTGGCACGCAGCATGACATCGTATTCTGCACACAACCGGCAGAAATAGGAATGATCGACTGTGCTGTCGGCCATGAGCAGTGCGGTGCCCGTACGCAGCATAGGTTCTGCGATCGCCGTTGTATTGCCCCCACAGATTAGAGCTGTATGCTCCTGCCCCGCATCTTTCAGCCCCGCCACCAAACACTGGTGTACCGGCTGCACTTTCTCTTCATACAGTGCCGGCGACAATAGCGGCGGCGCAATCCATGATTCATTGATCGAAACGCCGACACCGCGGCGGAGAAAGCTCCGGGCGTAGCGCAGAGCCGTCCGCCGACAGAAATCAAGCAGGGCGCCGGCATAAGCGCCATCGTTCAGCAGGTCCAAAAGGAATTTTTCAAACCCACGTAGAAGCGCCGCCAAGGTAAAAGGACCTACGACGGTACCATTCACCAAAACTTCCCCGCCAATGCTTCGTTTGACCCGCTCCGCTGCCCGCAGATAAAGCGGCATCCGCCCCGCGGTTTCCGGATTGGGAACCCGCAGCCGATCCAGATCCTGCAGTTCCGGGAGCAGTGGCCCGGCCAGTGAAGGCAGGCGGCTGTCCCCATAGTAGTTCACCGGTGTTCCCAATGCCTCAGCTTCCACATTGTAGATATCAAGTCCAACCGCCACCAGGTCATGGCCGTAGAGTTCGTAGGCCCGCAGCTGGGCCTCGACCAATAGATCTTCATTCTGGGCCGTCTCCGAAGGAGTCCGCCCAATCAAAGCGGCAGCATGCTCATATACCGTTGGCACAAAGGGCACGCGTTGCGGAGTATCGCCAGCCGCCATGGCATCAAAGAGTTCCCGGCCCAAAACCAAATTCTTCCCCTCCAAAATGACAGCTGCAGCCAAGCGAGACCGCCGCCTCTTCGCAGCCGCTCACGTTTGATGGTGATCACACTAATGTCGACACCCAGAGCACCAAGGAACGCGGGCTCCTCACAGGAAGAATGCTGCCCAGCCGAAGGCCAAAGTATTGCCAACACCGTGGGCAACCCAGCTTGGTATCATGCTCCCCTGATTCCATTTCTGATTCATCCATCCGAAATACCATGCCACGCCCGCCGTCAATACGACGACTAAGCCTACTGTCAGCGGATCGGCCACGGCCTGCATCAAGGCACCGTGAATCAGGCCGAAAATGATCGCCTGGATCGTATTGCCCCAGACCAGACCCACCTGTTCGGAAAGGCGCGTCGTAAGAAAGCCCCGAAAAAGAATTTCTTCCGAAAGCGCGGTGGCAATCCATGCTTTCAATAGGACAAGGCCTGCGGTCAGGCCCGCTCCTTCGATCTCCCGGAGCTGGCCGCTGACAGTAGCAGGGTCCTTCAGCAGATCCTGCAGTCCCAGCACCCACAAAAGGCCCGTGGTAAGAAGAAAGAACAGAACTGCACCGCCTAGGGCCTGGCCGATCCAACCCGGCTGCGGACGGTATACACCAATATACTGCAAAAACTGCCCGCGCCGGCGGGTAAACAGATATGCAAGAAACGGGATAAAAGCAAACATCACTACCTGCAGAAAGGCGGCGAGAATCTCCTGCAATATCAAAACAATCCACCTCCGAAACAAAATACCACGCCCAGGCGGTGGCGGCCGGAGTCAACAAAAGCGACACCTTCTCGCTCCCCCATCGGGCGCCTAGAGTTCACTCACCAGCGCAGGAAATTGGTGTAATATAACAGCCATACCAAGCCGCCGGCCCAGAGCACAGATGCGCTGTGGTACACGCGCACAGAAAAGCGCTGTCGGCCGCGCAGCCAAGAACGCGCCGTGGACAACAGCATCCAGAGTGCCGCTGCAGCTAACGCGAAGGCCGTGATTCTAAGCAGCGAATACGCTGTCTCTGGACGTTCGAAGAAGGGCTGGGGCATACCGTAGTCTGGGTTGATGTTCGCCATGACAGTTCCCAAGATCGCGAAAAAGGCGGCCATACCGAAACTGAACAGCAGTACGGGCAGCCACAGGTTCCAGGCCGGTGCCAGACCCTTCCGAAGAACGACAATTCGCCGCAGAAAGCCGAGGACGAAAGAGCCGAACCAAAGCACACTGCCTCCTAGCAGCAGACCTAACACCACGGGCGCTGTGTACCACGGCGAGCGCAGCAACGGAAAGGGGTCGCCGGTATAAAGCATCGCAGGGCGGCCTTCTTCGTCTAAAATACCGGCAACTTTGAAAGGGCCGTCCACTTCCTGAAAGACATTGTCACCCGCAGGGCCAAAGCGGCGCTGCCTTCCGGCGGCCTGCATCGTCAGGTTACCGTCTTCATCGAAGGCAACGAGGGTCGGCTGCAGCAGCCGCAGCACGGATTCGACGCCCGAGAAGTTAGCTCGGGTGGGATGATACCAGCCTAGATAGGATTCCCCGATCTGTTTGTCTACCTCACCGGGTTCCCTCTGTGGGGGAGGGGCAGCAAAGAACCGGTCCATGAATGCCTCAAAGATCACCATGCGGGCAAAGCCTGCGGCAGCGCCGTTGTGCGCGACGTAGAGTCCGACGTCCTCATCGGGCAGGAGATATAGGCCAGTGTGCATCTGCGGTGTATCGCCCCCGTGCACCAGCGCCCGATATCCATTGTGTTCCACTTCAATAAAACCCAGGGCCATACCGGTCAGGTCAGGATGGTGGGTAAAATGCTGTCGGTGCATATACGCTGCAGTCTCTGGTTCAAGAACTGCTTCGCCTTCCTGCAGGTGGGCCAGCATAAACCGAGCCATATCCCCGGTAGAACTGGCCAGACCCCCGGCCGGGTACGACTGAACCCACTCAAAGCCGCCCGCAGCCGGGCTGTTGTCGCGAACCACGTAGCCTTTGGCCATATACGGTTCCAATTCGTCTGGCAGCGGCTGCCGAAACGTACTGTACTCCATGGCGAGGGGTTGGAAAATATGCTCTTCCACATAGGCGTAGAAAGGCTGCCCAGAAACTCGTTCGACCACATAGGCCGCCAGACTGGTACCGTAGTTGGAATAGGCCGCAGTTTCACCGGCTGGAAATACCCGAGCCGGCACATCCTGCAGATACTCGCCCAAAGGCCGGATCAAATCAGCCCGAGCCACAAACACCTCGGAGACCACATCCTCAAACCCTGCTGTGTGGGTCATCAGATGACGCAGGGTTATTGGGCCTGCACGACGGCCATCCAACAGGGTTCGCGGAAGGGGAAAGTCCAAATACTCCTGGATATCCCGGTCCAAATCCAACATTCCCCGTTCGGTCAACTGCATGACCGCTGTCCAAACAAACAGTTTGGCATTGGATCCGGGGCGAAACAGCGTCGTTTCCACATCCACGGAGATGCCGGCTTCCTTGTCGGCCCACCCGTATCCCTTGGCAAACAAGACCTCGCCATCCTTCACAACGCTGACAGCACCGCCGGGCGAGAGATACTGCGGCAGTTGTACGGCCATGATGCCGTCAAAAAAGCCCTCCAAGGCCTCAAGGTCATCCAAATCCGCCGCTGCAGCGGAGCTGACAGCAATGCACAGCAACACCCAACAGCCCAGTTGTTTCATGACTGTACCTCATTTCCCTTATGCGTTCCTTCATCGTGCACCCGAGATTGCGTAATACTCGATATGTTCTCCGTCGCTGGCAAACACCACTTTCCCTTCTACGCTTTCGCCCCGCAGAACCCGCGGAAGCCAGTGGCGGTCGTCCAGCCACATCTGGTCGTATGGGACCTCGTCCACGGGAAACCACCGCGGCACCATTTCGCGGCTTTCCTTAGGAACACCATGCCAGTTGCACGCCGAGTAGATCCGAACAATATTGTCGTCGGCCGGATTGGCCGGGTAGATGAATTCCAGTGCACCACAGTATTTCAGATCGTGCGGCTGCAGGACAATTCCCGCTTCTTCCCATGTTTCACGAATGGCAGCATCCAAAAAACTTTCCCCGGCTTCCACTTTCCCGCCGAACCCGTTATACTTACCCGCCCCGAAACCGGTCTTCTTTCGGCCCAAAAGTACGCTGGGGACGGGGTGTCTGCGGATCAAAAAACACAGTGTTGCCTGCTTCACGGCGGAAACCTCCTTTCCAGGTTTGCCGACGTTGTCCGGCAGAGATCCTCTCTGTTAATTTTGTCGTCCGAGCCCTAACTCCTGCACGCAGCCGCAGAAATTGACCGGGATCACAGAAACAGAGAAATTATCCGACTTCCATGGCCAGCTCTGGATTCATCTGCCTTCTTGAATGACTTTAGGATGCCCATCCGGAATAGCAGAATGGTGATTGGAGTGGATCACTTTTACGCTGTAAGGTGGTTCAATTCTACACTGTAATTTCCACGAAAGTGGTTCAATTTTATGTTGTAGAATACAGTCGGTGCTCCCGCGCAAAGACCGCAGCCCCGCCGTGGTACAGCCACCACGATCCTCTTCGGCTGCGGTCTACCCCTTTCTCTCTTTTCTATGCGGGGTCGGGGCTTTCGCCCTGGGGAAGGCCAGACTGCTGCAGTTCCATTTCCTTCTCAGCAATCAGGTCTTCAATGGTCTCTTTCTTCAACATCAGTTCCTCTAATGTCAGCTTCGACATGTCCTGCTGTTCGGGGCCGGGAATGCGAATGCCGTACTCCGAAAGTGTCTCATCCACTTTGTCCTTATTTTTCATGTACAGATAGTACCCTGCTGCCGCTATTCCAACGCCTACAACAAAACCAGTAACATGCTCCCTGCCAACACCTGCAAAACCGAACATGGATACATACCTCCTCTAGCGATTGAGCCGCATATAGACCCGATTCGACTGCCGTCCCATTCCTTCCAAAACGTCACCGTGGGCGGCTGACATCTGTGCAATACGCCCCACAATGCGATTGCGTCCCGCCGGCTGTTCAATGCCAATCATATTCCCCAAGGCTGTTACCAGCAATTTCAGGGGATTAACCTGTGACGCCGCCAACGGCTGCACCATCACATCGATGTAGCCCTCCCCGTCATTTCCTTCGACTTCCGCTGCCTGAAGCCGACAGGACTCACTGGAAGAATCCACGAGGTGCCGCCCAAAGGTCGCCAGCCAAGTAACAGCACTGGCTGTAAGAAAGTTGCCCTTTAACATGGAATTGATAAGGTACATCACGGAAATGACCTCTGGGTGGTATACGCCTTCATCGGTCACTTCCATCCAAGCATGATTAAACACCGACAGCATGGTTGCAGCCCCTGCATTGTACTCCATAATCCGAGTTGCCTGGGCAGTACCCACCGCCTTGGCGGCCGTCGCAGCCCCTAGTGACAGCCCTGCATAATAATCTATCGGCTTCAAGGATGATCCTCGAGCGTCATAGGAAATGGTAATTCCCGCCTGCGCATAGTCAAGGGACAGCGACACCGCCGCACGCGTCACGATCTCTGTGGCAGTTACAATGACGGGGTTGAATGTCACTAAAAGAGAACGGCTGACACGGTTGAAAGATGTGCTCTCAATGCCCTCGTGCTTTTCCACATCGGTCAGCAGACGTTCAATGCTGCGGGGCGGGCGTCGCAGACGCAGGCGCAAACGGCCGGGAAGTTCATGGACAATGACTACATCCGTTTCGCTCATAAAAGCACCCTCTTTCGGAAATCGTGGAACAGCAGCCGCCCGGAGTTGAGAACAACAAAGATGGTCGAAGAGTTGTGAAGAACAGAACCCCACACCACGGGCAGCCAGCCAACCGCCGAAAGAACAATTCCCAAGGCATTGATGCCGACAACCATTTTGAAGTTATCCCGCACTGTGGACATGGTCTGCCTAGACAGCTGGACGGCTGAGGGAATCAGCAGGGGATCATCGTTGGTTATGGTCACATTGGCTGATTCGATGGCCACATCGGTGCGGGTACTGCCAATGGCGATCCCCACGTCGGCATAGGCCAAGGCAGGAGCATCATTGATTCCGTCGCCGATCATAATCACCTTCGCACCATGGGACTGCATTTCCAGGACGGTCTTCACCTTATCTTCAGGCATCAACTCAGCCCCAAAATGGTCCATGTGCATGCGGGTAGCCACTTTCTCCGCCTGAAAGGCAATGTCGCCGGTGAGAAGGCGGACATCATCAAAACCTAGATTTCTTAGACGGTTCAATGCCTTCTTCATGTTTTCCTTCAGGGCATCGTGAATTCCAATAACGCCCAGCAGACTGCTGTCACGGGCAGCATAGATGATCATCTCGCCCTTCTTCTCCAAGCTGGAAATGGCATTGCGAAGCTCTTCCATGTCTACTCCGTGTTCCATCATATATCGGCGATTGCCGATCAAGATGCGCTCTCCATCCACAGTCGTGGTCAAGCCTCGACCAGCCACGACTTCCACCATGCCGTGTTCGGGGATGGTATATCCTGACCGCTTCACTTGGTCTAAGATGGCGTGGGCCAGTGGGTGAGACGATTCCTCTTCCGCCGCCGCAGCCGCTTGCAGCAGTTCTTTTTCACTGCAGCCCTCGGCGGCATGAATACTAGTCACCCGCGGCTTGCCTTCGGTAATCGTGCCGGTTTTGTCTAGAATCAAGGAATCCGCTTCAGCCATGGATTCGACGAAATTGCCGCCTTTGATGAGCACACCATTGCGGGCGGCATTGTGGATACAGGCGGACAGGGCTGTGGCCGTCGACAGACGGACCCCGCAGGAGAAATCAATAATCAACATACCCAGTGCCCGGTTGATATCCCGGGTCAAAGCATAAACAATCGCGGCCAAGCCGAAGTTCACTGGAATCAGATTGGCAGAGAAGCGGTCGGCGTAGGTTTGAATCTGTGCTTTGCGGCCGAGGGCATTTTCTACCATGTGGACGATGCGGGCCACAGTGGTATCGTCACCGATATGTTCCACCCTGGCCCGCAGCTGGCCGGATTTCACGATTGTACCGGCATAGACCATTTCGCCGGTTTTTTTGCTCACCGGGAAGAACTCACCGGTGATCGGCGATTCATCGATATACGCTTGGCCATCGGTGACAATGCCGTCAACGCTGACCTTATCGCCTGTTTGAATACTGACAGTCTCTCCGATGTCCACTTGACTGACCGGTTTCTGCACCAGATGTCCCTCGGGGGTGAGAACAAATACGTCATCGTCGCCCACATTGAGCATGTCGCCAATGGCTTTGCGGGTATTCTCCATCGTATACGCCGTCATCATCTCTGCCGTATCGGCCAGCAAAATCGTAACCAACGCTGACAGGGAGCGCCCTGTCAACAGCGCCGTAATTACTGCGGTAGATGTCAGCGTATCAGCATTGGGGCGGCCCGTGCGCCGCAGGGATTCCAGTCCGCTTTGGAATATGGGAAGGGAAAGGGCGATGCTCACCATGGCCGGCGGTGCCAAGAGCACCCGCTTCCAACCCATCAACCGGTGGCCTCGCAGCGTCCGCACATAGCCGAATAACAGCAGCGAGCCAGCGGAGACTGCCACGCGTTTCAAAATGTGCAAAAATGATTCTTCCTGCAAGCGCCGCTCACTGACAGGAGCTGTACTTGTCTCTTCCCGTTCTTTTTCGTAGGCGAATAAGGCAAAACGGCTGATATGCTCTTCCATGATTTCCAGGATCTCTGCACTGCTGAGGGCCGTGTGGTCAAAAAACACCAGCAGACTTCCGGTCACCGGTGTATATACCACATGTTGAATGTGGTGATGCCCGACCAGACCGCCCACCAAGTCCCGTTGCACTTCATCGAGATACTTCAAAGCACCGCAGCGTATCCGCAGACGCCCCGGCAGCTCATGTATGAGATCAACTGTCATTAAACGCTTTTTCTGTCGTTTGATCAAGGGCATTCCCTTCGGCCTCCCGGCTGCATATGTTTCTACCTGCGCTTACCCCACGGTGCCTGCTGCCGCCTTGCCCACGAGTTCAACCCTGCCTCGACCCAAAGGATAATGCATTCTCCACCGCTCCGATGACGACGGCAGCCAAGAAATGAATGCGAAAACTGCGCTTTCATCCGTCCTGCTTGGGTCTACAGCTCCCGCATTCCTACGGCATGTCATCGTCCTTAGAGTCAAGCCAGTCAAGATGCGTTTCCACAAGCCGCACCGCGTACTGCAGGGCCTGCTCTCGTTGCTTCGGCTTAAATGCAGCCAGTTCATGGCGGTGGCGTTTCAGTAAACCGGCGATCTCGTCCAAAAGCATCAAGATCTGTTCCTGGGAGATCTGTTCCGGCTCATAGGTAATCAGTGCCGTGCCCGTGGTAGGATTGAAGCGTATGCCATGGATTCCCGGAATGCGGCCGGCCAATCCCAACTGGTCCAAATGCAGGCCCCACGCAACGGCCAGTTTCTTGGAAAGCGGCACATGAATGCGCATTCTGCCTGGAATGGCATGGAGCACTTTATAGGCGGGAATGACCC
>PUOC01000122.1 GCA_003551965.1 Clostridiales bacterium
ACAGAACTGACAACAAAGATCATCCCGTAAAGGAACAGAAAGGCAACGATGCCTGTAATCGTTTCTTGGGGCACTGCCCGGCCGCTGACATGGAGAGTGACAAAGGCCCGGGGATGAAGGATTTTTCGCAGTTCATATCCGATGAGTTTGCCGGCCACCAGCCAACGCACGACCTTGATGCCGCCTCCGGTTGATCCAGCACTGCCGCCGACAAACATGAGAAAGAACAGGATTGACTGCGCAAACTCCGGCCACTGCTCATAGTCGGTGGTCGTATAGCCAGTTGTGGTCGTAAAGGAACTTGCTTGAAAAAACGCATGCTGAAACCGCTCCCAGACGCTGCCATAGTTGGAAGCCTGCAGGGAAACGGTAATCAAAAGGGCTGCCGTCATGATGATCAGCAGATAAAGTTTTAATTCATCGCTGCGCCACATTCTGCGGAAATTTCCTTGATACAGAGCATAGTATAGAGAAAAATTCACTCCGGCTGCTACCATGAACACGGCAATCACCATGCGCAGAAAGGAACTGTCAAAGGCTGCAATGCTGTCGTTATAGTTGGAAAAGCCGCCGGTACCTACTGTCCCGAAGGTGTGCAGAAGGGCATCGTAGACAGACATACCTCCGAAGTACAGCAGCAGTCCTTGGATAACGGTTAGACCAAGGTAGGCCGTGTAGAGAATCTTGGCCGTATCTTTGAGCTTTGGAACCAGTTTGTCGGAAATAGGGCCAGGGCTTTCGGCCTTAAATATGTGAAAACCGCCCACGCCGGCCATGGGAAGGACTGCAAGCGCCAGTACCAGAATTCCCATGCCGCCGAGCCAGTGCATGAAGGAACGCCAAAACAGAATGCCTTCGGGCAGCTGTTCAATGTCGTCAATGATGGTTGCACCGGTGGTTGTCAGCCCCGATACAGATTCAAAAAACGCGTCCATGGCAGATGGAATGCTTCCCGACAATAGGAACGGAAGCGAACCAAAGCTAGACACCAGAAGCCACCCCAGGGCGACGATCAGTAAGGCCTCCTTCACCCGCAGATCCGACTTTGGACGCGGCAGACGCGACATGGGCAGTGCCACAGCGGCCGTTATGAGAATAGAATAGGAAAAGGCCCCGATGTCAGGGCCTCGGTGCATAATGGCAACCACCAGGGGCAGGGCAAAAGCGGCCGTTTCAAATAAGAGAAGGTTTCCCAAAACCTTTGTAACGATGCCATAGTTCACCCAAAAGTCCTCCCTTCGGATGGTTGAAGAGCTTCTCCACAGCTGCTACCTTGGAGTGCAGGCAGAAGACCACGACGCTGTCCCTGGGCTGAATTACCGTCTGGCCACTGGGGATCATGACCTTGCCGTCGCGCACGACAACCCCGATCAAGATGCCGGAAGGAATATCCTGTTCAGCCAAAGGCCGGCCAGCGATGGGCGAGTCTTCATTGACTGCAAGCTCTAATGCTTCGGCATTTCCGTCCAGCAGCATCGACATGGAAATGATCTGCCCGCCCTGGATGAAGTGCATGATTTCGCTTGCCATGATGGACACGGGATTGACGGCGCGATCAATGCCCAATTGCTCAATGACAGAGACGAAATTCGGGCGGCTGACCTTGGGAACGACCATGGGGATGCCCCGCTGTTTACCCAACAATGCCAGGAGCAGGTTTTCCTCATCGAACCCGGTCAGTGATACGAGGGCATCCATCTCAGCAATGTTCTCCTCCGCGAGCAGGCTGGTATCGGTACCGTCTCCGTGAATGACCAAAGCGCCCTTGAGGTTTTCAGACAGGTATTGGCAGCGCTTTTCATCCTGTTCAATCAGCTTCACTTTGACTCCGTTCTGCAGAAGTTTACTAGCCAAGTAATATCCAGCCTTGCCTCCGCCTAGGATAAGGACGTTGCGCGCGACTTCTTTGCGGAACGCTCCGCCGAACTCCTGCGTGAATGCCTGCACATTCGCGCGCGTTCCCATGATATACAGTGTATCCAGGGGCAGAATGCGGACGCTGCCATCGGGAATAATGATATCTCCTTCCCGGGAAATGGCGGCGATCAGCATGGACGGGGGCAGATCAAGATCCCGAATCAGCTGATTTTCTACCTTAGGAAGGTTTTGGACCGAAAAGCTCGACAGAATCACTTTGCCGTTGGCAAAGCTCTCCATTTGCAGGGCACTGCCCTTGAGCAGGTACTTGGCAATGGCCTTGGCGGTTTCCAACTCCGGGTTAGCCACGAAATCCACATCGAGCTGTTCCCGGATGAACTTGCTCTGATTGGCATATTCGGGATTGCGGACGCGGGCAATGGACTTCTTGCAGCCGAGTTTTTTGCTCATCATGGCAATCAGCATATTGCTCTCGTCACTGCCAGTGACAGCGATCACTAGATCCGAACGCTTGATCCCGGCCTGTTCTAGAATGGGCAATTCAACGCCGTTTCCCTCCAAGGGCAGCACGTCCAAAGCGGAATCGGCCCGCTCTAAAGCCACCGGATTGGTGTCAATCATCGTAATATCGTTACTGGATATCGACAGTGCTTCCGCCAGTTTGTAGCCCAGCTTACCTGCACCGACAATGGTGATTCGCATGGTTTGGAATTCCCTCCAGGAGAACATTAGAACACAACCGGCAACTCAATATGACTATCCTAACATACCCGCGGCTTTTTGCAAGCCCCTTTTGCGCCCTCCCTTGGATTCTGTCTTCGATCTGCTCTAACAAACCCACTGCACGGCCATGGCCTAACGAATATAGCTGCTCGGCCCCAGGGGCCCAAACGCCTTTAAAACCGCGTGCCTCACGCAAGCAGGGTTTGGCGATGCGTCTTTGGGAGCAATTTTGCCAAGCAGGCTATTCGGGATCTGAACCGAAGCCTGCTTGTTGCCGGCAAAGGCCAGGTGCCTATTCCTTGGATGAGCGCCGGAAGAGCAGCACGGCACCGACTATGATAAAGAGGATCGGAACGGCATAGTTGATAACCGGCGAATGGCGCCATGCCTCCAACTGCGTGACCAGGGCAACAAAGAGACCAAAACCGGCGAGACCGCCCGCGGGATACAGCGGCCACTGGCGGCTGCCCGCGTCGGTTCCGGCCATTCGCGTATGCACCTGGTAGACGGCTAAGAAAGCGCCGCCCAAAAGCAGAAAGAACCATCTCGGGCCAAAGAACAAGTCCACGGATAAGCGCTCAAAATCTGCAAAGATAGCAATGGCCAAAATGATGGAGCCGGGAATCAGGAGTCCGATATTGCCGTAGCGTTTTGTTCCTCCCGCCCACTTGTAAGCGGCGAAGAACCCAATGGCCAAAAGATACATGAAAATGTGCTCGCCGACCCAGCCGAACTGCGCAAAGAGCAAAAGTGCACCGATGGCTACGAGTCCAATACCGAGAGGGAGGTTCTTGTTGTTGTACATGTGTGATCCGTCCTTTCGCAATGGTCGAGAAGCCGGGCTACATGGTCTCAACTGCATAATTGGCTCTTTGTGCGCGGAATCCTTCTTGGGCCATGGATGTTTGGCAGGGATAGCCGTTACAGGCATCGAACAAGCAAGATATCAGTCAGCAAAGGAGGCTACCTGTCATGGCAGGCAGTGAAGTGCACTGCATTGATTACAGAACTCTCCAGCAGTTCATGGTCGATGTTTTTACGGCGGTGGATGTACCCAAGGACGATGCTGAAGTGGTTGCTGAGGTGCTGATTGCCTCGGATTTGCGGGGCATTGATTCCCACGGCATCAGTCGGCTGAAGCCCATCTATTACGACAGGATCAAAGATGGTGTGCTGCAGCCGGTGACCCGTATGGAAATCGTACGGAATGGTCCCACTACGGCAGTCGTGGATGGCCGCGATGGCATGGGTCATGTCATTGGTAAGAAGTCCATGGCCATGGCTATGGAAAAGGCAGAAGAGTATGGTATGGGAATGGTGGCGGTTCGAAACTCCAGCCATTACGGAATTGCAGGGTACTATGCGGAAATGGCTGCGGAGCGGGGCATGATTGGTATTACAGGGACCAATGCCCGCCCGTCAGTGGCGCCCACCTTTGGCGTGGAAAACATGCTGGGAACCAATCCGCTGACCTTTGCCATGCCCACCGACGAGGCGTTTCCCTTCGTGCTGGACTGTGCCACATCCACCAGCCAGCGGGGGAAGATAGAGGTCTATGCCAGGCACGACCGGTCTGTACCGGAAGGGTGGGTGATCAACGAAGACGGTGAGACAGCGTCAAACCCTCACGAAATTCTGCAGGCGCTAACACAGGGCACAGCTGCTTTGACGCCTGTAGGTGGCCTGACGGAAGAAACCGGCAGTCACAAAGGTTACGGCTATTCCACCGTTGTGGAGCTCCTGTCCGCAGCGCTGCAGGGAGGGTTGTTCCTGAAGGCACTGTCGGGTATGCGTGACGGACAAAAGGTGCCTCACCGCATTGGGCATTTCTTTATAGCCATTGACGTCACGGCCTTTACGGAATTGGAGGAGTTTACCCAAACAGCTGGGGAAATTCTCCGCCAACTGAGGGCTTCTAAGGTGGCGCCCGGGCAAGAACGGATTTATACGGCGGGAGAGAAGGAATACTACATGACGCAGGAAAGAAAAGCGCAGGGAATCCCCATTTACGAGAGCTTGCAGAGGGAGATCGTAGAGTTGGTATCGGAGCTGGGTCTGACGCAGTATAACTTTCCCTTTCCAAAAAAATAGAAGCTCCCAGCTGCCGAGGGTTCCCACGGAGTCGCGGCTGGATGTCTGTGCCAGTTTGCGGTCGCACTCTGTTTCGCGATTCAGTCGGGCGGTGGGCACACATCTTGACGCCGCGACACGCCTGTATCTGGGATTTCCGCGGCCGCTGCGGTTCGAGGCCGCGCCGGAAATCAACTACGGCCCGGCGTGTTTTGGCGACTGACGCCGGGGCGGTGCAACCTTATCCACAGTTCCCACAGGTTACCCACAAGATTCCGCGTCGCACGACCGTTCTGTGCCCAGATTTGGCACACGGCTGCATGTTGAGAATGAATACTGAGAGTGATGGGAGGAAATGCATACGGGGTGTCAGAAGATCGATGTTCTAATCGGTAATTATTGCACCGCGACAAGGAACCAGCGAGATTGATAACGAATACCATACACTATGGCGGAAGCCAGAGAACAAACTTAGGAGGTCGGCTGATTGTATGCGAATTATGACCAGTGGTAACTTGAAAGATGCGTTTGCGGGAGAGAGCCAGGCACACATGAAATATGCCATTTTTTCCGATGTGGCTGCCAAAGAGGG
>PUOC01000268.1 GCA_003551965.1 Clostridiales bacterium
CCTTATGCTGGGCAAAACCATACTGCGGAAAGTGCTGGTCCCATGCGATCATTTCCCGATCCCTGGTGACCTTAGCGATAATGGAGGCGGCCGCAATGTTGGAACACAGCTGATCTCCCTTAACTATGGTGCGCTGTGGAACATCCAATCCAGCAATGGTGTGGCAGCCATCAATGACGCAGAGTTCGGGAGTGAAGCCAAGCTTCTTCACAGCTCTGTGCATGGCCATGAGCGATGCCTGGAGGATGTTGTATCGATCGATTTCTGCAGGACCGCAGTATCCTACACCTATCCAGGCCTCTTTAATGAGCTGATCATAGCAGCGTTCACGCCGTTTGGCCGAGAGTTGCTTCGAGTCCTGGAGTCCGGCGACTCGTGCCGTAAGCGGAAGGCAGACGGCGGCAGCTACCACTGGTCCGGCTAGAGGGCCGCGGCCGGCCTCGTCAATGCCAACCGCGCCCTGTAGTCCCTCTGCCAGCAGCTTCGCATGCTTTGGTATCATGGGGGAGATTCCTTTCTGAAAAAGGCCTTGATGGCTCAACGCTTGGGCCACTGCAGCGATATTCGACCTAATCTACCCAGACGAAAGTCTTGGACCAATGCTTTCGCGGCCCGTTCTGTGTCGGGGACGCCGCCGCTTTTAAGCAGTCCCCGGCGCAGGGCAATCGTCTCTAGCCAATGGGTGTCCTCGTTTTTGCCATAGCGGCTGCTGAGAACAGCAGGATAATGCTCCTGAAGATGGTTCAACAGCCATTGGGCTGTTTCCTCCTGGTCATAGATATCATCGCGAATCGCCGCAATCAACGCCAAACGAATGGCCGTTTCCTGATCATCGAATTTGGGCCAGAGAACGCCGGGTGTATCCAAAAACTGCATTCCCCGGGCTTTGATCCACTGGCGGCCCCGTGTGACTCCCGGTTTGGCTCCGGTTTTGGCCCTGTTTGCACCGGCCAGGCGGTTTATTAGTGTTGATTTTCCCACATTGGGAATTCCCGCTACCAGGGCTCTGGCAGCTCGGCGGCGGCTCGACAGCCGCGAATGCATGGCAGTGAATAGTTCTCGTAGCCCTGTCCCCGTCTGCAGATCAAGCACGGCACAGGCATCATTCTGTTCACACCAAAAAGCAAGCCACATGTTGGTAGCTTGCGGATCGGCCAAGTCGGCTTTCGTTACGGCAACAACCGTAGGTTTTCTATGGAGGCTTTTCAGATCGGGGTTGCGGCTGTCTGCCGGAGCTCGAGCGTCAACGAGCTCCACTACTAGATCCACTTGTTTCAGGTATTCGCCGATCTCCCGCTTTGCCTTCGCCATATGACCGGGATACCATTGAATGTCCATAGGGAGCTCTCCTAACGCATGGGGTGGGGAGTGTTGTGCAGCTGCATTTGATTCAGCGGCCAATAGGTCATAAGAACACGGCCAACAATATGTTCCTGTTTCACAAAACCCACGTCGGGATACCGGCTGTCGTCGCTGTGTCGGCGGTTGTCGCCCAAAACAAAATAACTGTCGGCGGGAACTGTGACCGGCCCGTAGGATGGAGCATTGTACGCGCCGAGGGTAGGCCCGTGGGCGTAGGCTTCCGAGATCGGACGTCCGTTGCGGTAGACCAGACCGCCGCGAATAGCCAGCTCATCCCCGGGCAGGCCGAGGATTCTTTTGATGAATCGGCGTCGCGGATCCGCAGGGTAGCGGAACACCACAATGTCTCCTAGGGACGGATCGGCGAAACGATAGCTGAGCTTATCAACCAAAAGCCTTTCACCGTGCATCATTGTAGGCTCCATGGATCGCCCCTGAACGTGAAAGGATTGGGCAATGAACGTAATGACAAAGGCAGCCAAAATGACAGCGGCCGCAAAGGCTTGCAGGTACTCTCGGAACTCCCCCCGCTCCATGGTTTCACCTCGATCTCAGCATAGAATGGAAAAAAGGGGAGTGTAGGCCCACTCCCCAACATACACTATGACGTACGGCGTTCACGGATCCGGGCAGCTTTGCCGGAGCGGTTGCGGAGATAATACAGGCGCGAACGGCGCACCCGGCCGCGGCGTGCAACCTCAATACGGGCAATGCGAGGAGAATGTATGGGGAAGGTTCTTTCTACACCCACGCCCTGCGAAAGTTTGCGCACGGTGAAATTTTCGTCAATGCCGCTGCCTGTGCGGCGGAGTACGACACCTTGAAATATCTGAATCCGCTCTGTACTTCCTTCCACAACTTTTACGTGGACTCGCACCGTATCGCCCCCTCGAAACTGGGGAACGTCTGTCTTTAACTGTTCCTTTGTTACGGCTTCAATGACATTCACAGCTATCAGCCTCCTTTCTCTTGATCGTCATCGGTTAGCTCTTCCACAATTTCCTTGATTTCGCCGCAGAAACTTCCCTCGCGCAGTAGGTCAGGCCGCCGGCGGGCCGTTCTCTGGACAGCCCTCTTCAGCCGCCATCGGCGAATTCTACCGTGATGCCCGCTGAGGAGGATTTCGGGAACTTCCATTCCCCGGAAGTCGCGAGGCCTTGTGTAGTGTGGATATTCCAGCAACCCATGGGAAAAACTGTCATCGGCCGCCGATTCTTCCCGTCCTAATGCGCCAGGTATCAGCCGGACTACGGCATCGGTCACAACCATGGCCGGAAGTTCACCCCCGGTCAGCACGTAGTCGCCAATGGAGATCTCCATGTCGACCATGCTCTCGCGGATCCGCTCATCGATGCCCTCGTAATGGCCGCACAGAAGAATAAGTTGCGAACACTGCCGCAGCCGATCGGCGACATTCTGTGAAAACGTATTACCCTGGGGAGTCAAGAACACCACAGGGCCTTTGTTGCTGAGTCGGACGTGTTCGATGCAGCGCGCCAGCACGTCCGCTTTCATGACCATACCCGCTCCGCCGCCGTACGGTGTGTCATCGACCACTCGATGCTTATCATCGGCGAAATCTCTGATGTTCCAGATGTTCACCCGGGCAATGCCGGCGTTTCGTGCCCGCCCGACGATGCTGTTCTGCAGCGGTCCCTGGAACATTTCGGGAAACAGAGTTAAAATGTCGATTTGGATGGCCATGATCAGTCTAAAAGTCCTTTCATCAACTGGATAAGAACATGGCCTTTGCTCACGTTCACATCCAAGACCACATCTTCAATAACGGGAATTAGAATGGGCTCGGTACGTTTTCGGTCGAGAGGTGTCACAAGATAGACGTCATTAGCTCCAGTCTGAAGAACATCCTCAATGGTCCCAAGATGGTCACCCTCGGTGGTAACAACGTCAAGCCCAATCAACTCAAAAATGTAGTGGCGGCCTTCTGGCAGTGGTTTGAGTTCCGATGGACGTACCTGGATCAGCAGTCCCTGCAGCTGTTCGGCCGCTTGGATATCGTCGACGCCTTCCAGTTTTAGGACAATCCCCTTGCGGTGGTTTCTGCTGCTTTCCACACCATAGCAGCCCACTAGAGTTTCTTTGTCCCGCTGGAATATCCGTACGCTGTTCATAGCGTGAAATCGTTCTGGAAATTCTGTGTGGGGATATACACGAATTTCGCCGCGCCGGCCCTGGGGGCCGCTGATTTCACCGATCACAACCCATGGCACTTCCACAGACGAACCCACCTAATCGACGATGTCTACATGAACTCTTTTGCCCTGTTTCATGGATGCGGCTTTGGTTACAGTGCGAATGGCCTTGGCCACCCGGCCCTGTTTTCCGATCACTCGACCCATATCTTCTTGGGCAACTCGCAGCTCCAAAACCGTCTCGTCATCCCTTTCCACTTCCGTCACCTCGACCTGGTCCGGGTCTTCTACCAGTGCTCTGGCCAGGTATTCGACGACATCCTTCACAGAATGACCTCCTCAACACTTAGTTTTTTGCTGCGGTGAATTTCTCCATCACGCCGCTCTTCTTCAAAAGCGCGCGGACGGTGTCTGACGGCTGGGCACCCTTCTGCAGCCATGCCAAAGCCTTTTCTTCATCGACTTTAATAGCCACAGGCTCGACGATAGGGTCGTAGTAACCGAGTGTTTCAATGAAACGGCCGTCCCGTGCAGCTCGCGAATCGGCCACAACCAAACGGTAGAAAGGACGCTTCTTTTGTCCCATTCTCTTTAGACGAATACGTACTGCCATGATTTCTTCACCTCCTGATGCATGTTTTCTATAATATCACCTCGCGGGACGAGGGAATTACCCAAAGAGGGAAAAGCGTTTTTTGGCTTTCTTTTTCATCTTTTCGCTGCCACCCCCGGCAAACTGCTTCATCATCTGTTTCGTCTGGTTAAACTGCTTCAGAAGCCGGTTAACATCCTGCACTCGCACACCGGCTCCCCGGGCAATTCGTTTGCGCCGTGAACCACCGATAATCGCCGGTGAACGGCGCTCTTCCGGGGTCATGCTGTCAATAATCGCTTCGACCCGACGCAGCTGGCTTTCATCCACTTCCATGCCCTGGAGTTGTTTGCCCATGGTGGGGATCAGGCCCATGAGTTGGTCTAGGGGGCCCATGTTCTTGACCTGCTGCAGCTGTTCCTTGAAGTCTTCTAGAGTAAATTCAGCGCGCTGCATCTTGGCAGCCATCTCCTGGGCCTTTTCCTTGTCTACTGTGGACTCCGCCTTTTCGATGAAGCTGAGCATGTCTCCCATACCCAGGATTCGGTTGGCCATGCGGTCCGGATGAAACGCTTCTAGTCCATCCATTTTTTCGCTGGTGCCGACATATTTGATCGGTTTGCCGGTGACAGCCTTGACAGAAAGGGCCGCACCGCCCCGGGCATCGCCATCGAGTTTGGTCACCACAACCCCGTCTATGCCAAGCTGTTCATTGAAAGATTCTGCTACGTTGACAGCATCCTGGCCCGTCATGGCGTCCACAACCAGCAGGATTTCGTGGGGCTGTGCAGCCGCCTTGACATTGACCAACTCGTCCATCAGTGTTTCATCAATATGAAGTCTTCCCGCTGTATCCAGGAGCACCACGTCATTGCCGTGGTTGTCGGCGTGTTCCAATGCTTCCCGGGCAATACGAACGGGGTCCTCCTGCCCCAATGAGAAGACGGGAACTTCGGTCTGCTCTCCCAGAACCTGCAGCTGTTTTATGGCGGCCGGCCGGTATATATCGGCAGCGGCCAGCAGCGGGCGGTGACCTTGGCTCTTGAGCATTTTGCCAAGCTTAGCTGCGGCCGTCGTCTTACCTGCTCCCTGCAGACCGACCATCATGACAACAGTTGGCGGTCTGCTGGCGAAACTGATCTTGGCTTGGCTGCCTCCCATGAGGTTGGTTAGCTCTTCATTGACTACTTTTATGACCTGTTGCGCTGGATTGAGATGATCGAGCACGTCGCTGCCTACGGCGCGCTCTTTAACCCGTGCAATGAAGTCTTTGACCACTTTGTAGTTGACATCTGCTTCCAACAGGGCCAGTCGCACTTCCCGCAGGGCAGCGGTTACATCTTTTTCAGTTAGTTTGCCTCGGCCCCGCAGCTTTTTCATGGTTTCCTGCAGGCGGTCACTTAGGTTTCCGAAGGGCATGCTTCTGCCTCCTTAGTCATCGGCGAGCAAAGCTTTCACCTTATCTTGGATGCCGCGGAGATCCGCGGCCAAATCGTCACGGCCTAACCGCTCTAACGTAGAGGATAAGGACTGCAGCTGCCCGTTAATGGATTCCATGGCGTATTGGGTCCGTTGGTAGCGTTCAACCAAACCCAGTTTCCCTTCCATCTGTTCTAGAGTCTGGGTAGACCGTTTCAGCATATCATACACGGCTTGCCGGCTGACGTCGAACTCTTCACTGATCTCACCCAATGAAAGATCCTCGTGGAAGTACATTTCATAGATGCTCTGCTGCCGCTCGGTCAAAAGCGGGCCATAGAAGTCAAACAGCAAGCTCATTTTCAGGGTTTTATCCATGGGACCTCCCTGTTAAGTGAAATGACTTTACAGGAGATAGTATACCACTCCGGGATTCCTTGTCAAGGGTTGATTGGCGTTTGGCGTTGCTCATCCGAAGAGGGCTTCCGCAAACTCGACCGCGTCGAAATCCTGCAGATCATGATACTGTTCGCCGACACCAATGAGTTTCACGGGAACTTTTACCTCTTGGGTGACTGCCAGCACAATTCCCCCTTTTGCAGTGCCATCAAGCTTCGTCAGCGCAATGCCGGTGACCGGCACAGAATCGGAAAATATCTTAGCCTGCGACAGGGCATTCTGCCCGGTGGTGGCATCGAGAACCAGTAGTATTTCGTCGATGGAGTGGTCTAATTCCCGCTCCAATACCCGGTGCACTTTTCCCAGCTCCTTCATAAGATTCGTCTTTGTCTGCAGCCGCCCGGCCGTATCCAAAATGAGAACGTCGGCGTTTCTGGCTTTGGCCGCCGCCAGTGCGTCATAGGCCACAGCCGCAGGGTCGGAGCCCGTACTGTGGGAGACAATTTCCACTCCTACCCGTTCTGCCCAAGCTTCCAGTTGATCGATGGCCGCCGCTCGGAAGGTGTCGCCGGCACCTAGGATCACCTTGGCGCCTTCCTGTTTTAAGCGATAGGCCAGTTTGCCGATGGTGGTCGTCTTTCCGGAACCGTTGACGCCTACGACCATGATCACACTGGGGCGATGTTCTGAAATCTTGAGGGTGGTGTCGTCCACAGCTAATAGTCGCGCTACTTCATCGGCCAAGGCAGTTTTCAGTGCGCTTCCTTCGGTGATTTTCTCCGACCGGACGCGCTCACGCAGGCCGTCCATGAGTTTCATGGTGGTATCCACACCGACATCGGCTTGGATGAGCAGGTCCTCTAGATCTTCGAAAAGATCTTCATCCACGGCCCGGCCGCTTACCAGTGACTCCACTTTGTCCACAAATCCCTGCCTGGTCTTGCTGAGCCCGGCCCGAAGCCGCTGGAAGAGGCCGAGGGAATCTGCCTCCCGTTCGGGTTCAGGAGACTCCTGCTCGGCCGCTGACTCCCATGTCTGTTTGTTTTCAGGTCCGTGAACTTCCGCGTCGGCAGTTTTTTCCTTTTTGCCGAATAGGCGTTTCAATACCATTGTGGGCCCCTCCCTTATGCTAATTTCACTGACATCAGCTGTGATGCTGCTGAATGTTCCATGGTGACGCCGTACAAGGCGTCGGCCGATTCCATGGTAACTGTGCGGTGCGTGATCACAAGGAATTGCGTGTCCTCAGCGAACTCTTCCATGAGGGCAGCAAAACGGTGCAGGTTAGAATCATCCAAAGAGGCATCGATTTCGTCAAGAACGCAAAACGGTGTCGGTTTGACCCGCCGAATGGCGAACATAAGCGCAATGGCCGTCAATGAGCGCTCGCCGCCGGAAAGGAGGAGGAGATTTTGCAGCTTCTTTCCCGGAGGCTGTGCCACCACTTCCACACCGGTGGTGAGGAGCTCTTCGGGTTCACTGAGGATCAGATCGGCGCGCCCGCCGTTGAACAGCCGCGCAAAAATGTTCTGAAACTCCCGTCGCACCTGCCGATAGGTCTCGGCGAAGCGTTTCTCCGATGTCTGATCCATTTCTCTGATAACAGACTGGAGTGCTGCCCGGGCTTCCTGCAGGTCATCGTATTGGCTCTGCAGGAAGCTCTGGCGCTGTCGAAGCTGTTCATATTCATCGACGGCGGTTGGATTAACCAGGCCTAGCTCCTTGATTTCACCCCGAAGCCGGGCTATTGCCCGAGACAGCTGCTGGGAAGAGCGTTCGACATCTCTTTCCATAATGTCTTCCACGAGGCAATCGCGATTGGCGGCTTCTTCGGCAATCTGCTGCAGTTCCAGCTCTACGCCGCGGTTATCCATTTCCAACTTGTGAATCGCCTTTTCTTCCTGTGAGGCCCTGCTGCGAAGCTGTTTCTCTTGCTTCTGTTTTGCTGCAAGATCGCTTTGGATTTGACTGCGTTTGCCTTTGGCTGCTTCGATTGCACTGCGGATCTGCTGCCGTTGCTGCTGCAATGCTTGCTGTGCAGCTTGACTCTTCCCTAAGTCCTGCTGATACTTGCCGTGTTTTTGCCGTAGATCATCTATCTGCTGGCGCACTTCAGTAGACTCCTGGGACAGTTCTGAGAGGATCTGCACGGTATACTGCAGGTTCTGTTCGGCCTGATCGCGCTGGCCCTGGAGCTTCGTTTTGGCCACCTTAGCGGCGGTCAACTGATCTTGAAGCGATTCCGCATCGCTCTTTTCTGCTTTGCACTGGGTTTCGAGGGCGGCGATATGTTCGCGGCGGCTGGTTTCTTCATCTTCCATGGAGGAAGCTCTGTGTTCGGCATCGCTTTTTTCGTCTTCCAATTGGGCTTGCCTCTCATCTAATTCCGTTTTCTGGCGCTGCAGACGTTCGATAGTCTGCTGGCTGCGCTGGAGATGGCGATTGTACTGTTCTCGCTCATAGCCATGTTTGTCTATCTGGGACTGATATTGCCGATCTGTTTCCCGCAGTTCACTTAAGCACTGCTCGGCCTGCTCCCGTCTATGAGTAGCCGTCGCTAGTTGCGCTTCCGTTTCGTCTAGTTGGCCCTGGAGCTTTTCTGCTTGGTCGTCCAAAGACGCGATCTCTTGACGGCGGGAGAGCAATCCGCTGCGGCGGGCCTTGATGCTGCCTCCGGTCATGGCCCCCGACGGTGCGATTACATCTCCGTCTCGGGTTACGATGCGGCTGAACGAACCCAGTTTGTTCTTGAGGGCCACAGCATCGTCTAGGGTTTCGGTCAGTGCCACACGACCTAGTACAGAGGCTACGGCTGCTTCGCAGCCGGCCTCAACCTCGATGTGGTTCATGGCCGGGCCGATTACACCTGGCCGCTGCCAGTGTTCGTTGTATGATTCGGGAAAGGCTTGGCCCCGCATGGAATCAAGAGGAAGAAACGTGGCACGTCCTGCCTGCTGTTTCTTCAACCAATCGATGCCCTGTTGTGCATCAGCCTTCGTGTTGGTGATGATATGCTGCACGGCCGAACCTAGTGCAATTTCGATGGCGGTTTCCCATCCTGTCGGTACCCGAATGACATCGGCCACTGTACCCACCAATGGCAAATCTGAGGGGGCATCGGTCATCAAACGGCGTACACTGTGAAAATATCCTTCATAGCTGTCCTCCAGGTCCTGCAGGGCCTGCTTGCGAGACACAATGTGCCGCTGTTTTCTTTGCAGTTCTTCGAGCAACTGCCGCAGGCGTTCGTGTGCGTCGGCATACTCCTGCAGGCGTTCCTTGGCATCTTTCAAGTCATTGCTGGTCTCTTGGCGTTGGTTTTGGACTGCCTGCAGGGCCTGCTCCAGCTCTGCCCATTCCTCTTTGAGGCGTTCATGTTCCTGGAGCGATTCGCTCAATGTCTGTTGCAGTGCTTGCTGCCGCTGGGCCAGAGAACTCTGTTCCTGCTCGACACTGCGGACGGCATTGCGGGCATCGGCCAGGTCCCGCAAAAACTCCATGAATAGGTTTTTCTGTTCTTCCAGCTCGTCTAGGGATTGCTGTTGTTTTTCCCTGTGAGCCTGCTCGGCCGCGGTGAGTTCCTTCAGGGATGCTGCAGCGTCCGTCAGTTCCCTGTCGAGCCGCTCAAGGGCCTCCCGCTGCCTTTGGCGCGCCTCTTCCTGCTCCTGTATCCTGCACCGGCGCTGGCTTTGTTCCTTTTCCAAACGCTCCACTTCTCCGGTGCAGTGCTGCAGGCGTTCTTTGGCCAGCTCCTCTTCGCTCGCCGCTCGATTCCAGTTCTCGGAACATTCCATGCTGCTGTCATTGAGTTCTTCGATTTCGGTCTCCAATGCTGTGGCCTGCTGCTGCAGCTCGGCGACAGCGTTTTCTAGGTCTGCCAGCTCAGCGGTGAGCTTTTGATGGTTCCCGCGCCGCTGGTGCAGGGAATCGGCGTACTGCTGGCGCTTCTCTTCTAGCGTATTGAGGCGGATACTGAAATGATCCAATTCCGCTGTCAGCAGTTGGGAAGCAAGCTGCTGATAGGTTCGGGCTTTTTCCGCCTCCTGCCGCAACGGCCCGATACGGCCTTCGATTTCCGATAGTATGTCCTGTACCCGAGAGGCATCCTGGTCGACTTTTTCCATTTTCCGGAGGGCTTCTTCTTTCTTGGTGCGGTACTTGATGATGCCCGCGGTTTCTTCAAGCAGGATTCGCCTGTCATAGGAGCGAGCACTTAAAACGGCGTCAATCTGGCCCTGCCCGATGATGGCATACCCCTCACGGCCGAGTCCCGTGTCAGTGAATAAGTCATGGATATCCTTCAGACGGCAGGGGTGGCGGTTGATCAAGAATTGGCTTTCACCGGAACGGTACACGCGGCGGGCAATGGTCACTTCGTTGTACTCCACTGGAAGAAATTGATCGGTATTGTCCAATGTGAGATGCACTTCGGCCATTCCCAAGGGCCTCTTCCCATCAGTGCCGGCAAAGATGATATCTTCCATTTTTGCCCCTCGCAGGCTGCGGGCACTGTGCTCACCTAATACCCAGCGAATGGCATCTGAGATATTGCTCTTGCCGCTGCCATTAGGTCCGACGATGGCCGTGATGCCGGACTCGAATTCCAGCTTGACCTTTGATGCAAATGACTTAAACCCCATCAATTCCAGCTGTTTTAGTCGCATGATATCCTCCTACCAAAGGGCAATGAAACGCATGGCCCTGTCATGCCCTGACGCAGCCGCGCAAGAATGCAGGCGGGAAGTTGGCTTTCATCGTGGCGGCCCTGTGCACGGTTTCAAGCCGAGTAGCGAGTAGCCCCGCCGTTGCGTAGGGGGGCCCGTTAAAGGGAAAATTCCCTGGGCGCTGCCCCCACATCCTTGCCTGTCTGTACCTTCACATAGCATTCTATCACAACGAACGCCCAGAAAAAACATGCCCGGGAACCTGACTGGCAAACAGCACACCATAAGGACGGGCAGAAGTCGGCCAATCCCTCGCGGCGGGAAGGCGTGTTCAGCGCAGGGCCCCGGTCGGGAGTCGCCAGACGAAGGATGATAGTATTGTTTGTGCCTGTATAGCCGTGGGTTCCTGGTTGTTGGCACCGACGCGCCGGGCCGACGGCCCATGGGGGTCGTGCTTCCAATGAAGCCAATGGGGCCGCCGATCATCAGCGGGGCAAGGTCCCCCGCGCCAAGAACGACCGCCATGGCAGGTCGGCCGTACTGCATGCTGCGGGTCTGGGAAGACTGCACCTGCCTACTGCTGCGACGAAGGTTTCTCAGGAGGGTAGACAGCTACATCGACATAATCCAGTGCCCGTCGCGCCGCTTCTTGGGCCGCTTCTTTTTTGCTGCGCCCTCGCCCGCGTCCAAGCACTTCACCTTGAAAGCACACATTGACTTCAAACATTTTGTCGTGATCCGGCCCCACTTCCCCGGCCAGTTCATACACCGGTGTTTCCTGGCTGAGCTGCTGCAAGTGTTCTTGAAGGGTGCTCTTGGCATCGATGTGGGAAATTTCCTGTTCATCCCAGGAGGGGAGTAGTCCGAGGATGATCGGTCGTGCCGTGTCGATATCGGAATCAAGATACACGGCGCCGAAGATGGCTTCCAACGTATCACAGAGCAGTGAATCTCTGTTCTGTGCCCCGGTTTGCTGCTCGCCCCGTCCCACACGGAGACAGTGGTTGATGCCCAGTTTTCGGGCCTGTTCTGCCAGAGTGGGCTGGCTGACCAGCAGTGAGCGGATTTTGGCCAGCTGGCCTTCACGCAGCCCTTGGCAGGTAGAAAAAAGATGATCGCTGACGACCAGCTGCAGTACGGCGTCACCTAGAAATTCCAGCCGCTCGTTGTTTTCAGCTGTCGAACGACTGCAGCTCTTGTGCGTCAGTGCTAACCGCAGCAGGGATCGGTCGCGGAAGACATAGCCCAGTTTGCTCTCCAGCGCTTCCAAATTTTTCTTCCGTGTCATGATGTCCACCGTTTAAAGACCAAAACCCCGTTGTGGCCGCCGAAACCAAAGGAATTGGACATGGCTGTTTCCACAAAGGCATCCCGAGGAGCATTGGGCACATAATCCAGTGTGCACTCGGGGTCTGGTGTTTCGTAGTTGTAGGTCCCAGGGATCTTCTGATCCCGAAGGCTGAGGCAGCAGACCGCCGCTTCAACGGCTCCGGCCGCGCCGAGCAGATGGCCTGTCAAAGATTTGGTGGAGCTTACGGGAACGCGCTGGGCGCTGCTGCCGAACACGGCGCCGATTGCTTGACTTTCATATTTGTCGTTATACTCGGTGGACGTGCCGTGAGCATTGATGTAGTCTATGGCTTCAGGTTCAAGGCCTGCGTCCGAAATGGCCGCTTTCATGGCCCGTTGGGCCCCTTCACCTTCCGGCGCTGGTGACGTGATGTGATAGGCATCAGCTGTGGAACCGTAGCCGACGATCTCTGCAATGATTTCGGCATTGCGCTTTTGGGCCGATTCTAAGCTTTCCAGAAGGAGTACGCACGCTCCTTCTCCCATGACAAATCCGTCGCGGTCTTTGTCGAACGGGCGGCTCGCCCGCAAGGGTTCGCCGCAGCGCGTCGACAAGGCTCTGGCTGCGGTAAACCCGCCCAACCCCAGAGGAGATATGGCCGCTTCGGCGCCGCCGGCCAACACAGCGTCAGCGTCTGCGCGGGCTACGATCCGGAAGGCATCCCCGATGGAATGGGTTCCTGTTGCGCAGGCAGTGACGGAGCAGGAGTTTGGTCCTTTGGCGCCCGTATGGATCGATATCTGACCGCTGGCCATATCGGGAATCAGCATGGGTACAAAAAAGGGACTGATGCGGTCGGGACCTTTGGTATGCAGCACTTGGGCCTGTTTTTCTATGGTTTGAATGCCTCCGATGCCCGAGCCCACGAGTACGCCTGTACGCTCCTGCCGTCCATCCATGGAGTATTGTGCGCTCTCCAAGCATTGTACAGCAGCAGCCACCGCGAACTGGCAAAAACGGTCCATACGGCGGGCGTCCCGACGGTCCATGTAATCGGTCGGATCAAACGACTTCACTTCTGCCGCAATGGTGACAGGAAACGCAGAAGCATCAAATCCCGTAATGGTGTCGATTCCGGAAACACCATTGAGCAGGTTCTTCCATAGATCTTCGGTGGAACCCAATGGGGTAACACTGCCGATTCCGGTAACTACGACTCGCTTGTTCACTGCACTTCACCTCTCGTTCTAAAAGAGGAAGCCCTTCCCTTGAGGACTTCCTCTGCAGGGCCCCTAAATCCGGGCCTTAATGTAATCCACAGCATCCTGGACTGTGGCGATCTTCTCGGCATCTTCATCGGGTATCTTGAGATCAAACGCTTCTTCAAAAGCCATTACCATTTCCACTACGTCCAAAGAATCGGCTCCTAGATCCTCTACAAACGATGCTTTCATGGTCACTTTGTCGGATTCCACTCCCAGTTGATCAACTATAATATCTCTTACCTGATCCGTCAATTCCATTGCGGTCACCTCCTTGTCGATGCAATTCTATATCAGCAGGCCGCCGTTGACGTGAATGGTCTGGCCTGTGATATACCGGCTGTCTTCCGATGCCAAAAAGACCACGGCACCGGCAACTTCTTCCGGAGCCCCTGTCCTCTTAAGGGGTATCTGTTCCACAATTGCACTGCGCTGTTTTTCCGAAAGGGCGCGTGTCATGTCTGTATCGATGTAGCCGGGCGCGACGGCATTGACCAAAATGCCCCGGCTTGCCGTCTCCCGAGCCAAAGCTTTCGTCAAACCAATTAAGCCGGCCTTGGCAGCGGCGTAATTGGCCTGGCCTGCAGCTCCTGCAAAACCGACAATGGACGACACGTTGATGATCCGTCCGCTGCGCCTTTTCATCATCGGTCGGATCGCAGCCCGCGCAACGGTGAAAGCGCCTGAGAGGTTTACATCCAAAACGCTCTGCCAGTCCTCGTCAGACATGCGCATGATCAGGCTGTCCTTGGTAATGCCGGCGTTGTTGACCAAAATGTCCAGCTGGCCCCAGGTGTCTACGATGTCGGCGACCATAGAAGCGACACCGTCTTTGTCCGTCACATCAATGGCATAAGGGCGAAATCCAAACTTGGCGGCTGTGTGGTTCAGGAGTTCCTGGTTTCTGCCGCAGATGGCTGTCTGGGCGCCCTCGTTGTGCAGTCGTTCCGCAATGGCCAGCCCAATTCCCCGTGTTGCCCCCGTTACCAGCGCTGTTTTTCCCTTCAGTTGCATGCGGCTGCAGCCCCTTTTATTCGTTATGCGAGATTGGCACGGATGCCTTTGACGATGCGCTTGCTGAACGTGGACGTGACCGGGTGCGGTGAAAATTCGACGAGCTCGTTCGCGCCAAGCGCAACAGCGGTTTCTATGGATGTGCTCCAATGGACGGGGGCTGTAAGCTGTTCTGAAAGCTCTTGCTGCAGTTGGGCGGCGTCGGAGAGGGGACGTCCGCTGGTGTTGCTGATCACAGGTCTGTTAGGATCGGCTATGTCCATCTGCTGCAGCCAGGTGGCCAATTCTGCGGCCGCCGGCTGCATAAGCTTGGAATGAAAAGGACCGCTGACGTCCAGCATGATACAGCGCCGCGCTCCCGCCTCCGATGCCTTGGATGCTGCCATCTCAAGGGCAGTCCTTTCGCCGCTGAGGACGATCTGGCCAGGGCCGTTGAAATTGGCAGCCTCAATCCATCCCCGATGTCGACACTCCCGTGCAACGGTTTGTAAAACATCTGCTTCCAGGCCGAGGACAGCCAGCATGCCCCCGTTTTCCGGATAGGCCGCTTTCATCAGCGAAGCCCGGCGCTTCGCTAACTGAACGCCGTCGGCAAATGAGAAGGCTTCTGCGGCCGCCATGGCCGTGACTTCGCCGAGGCTGTGTCCGAGGAAACAGACAGGCTGTCCGTATGTCGCTTTCTTCAATGACCAGATGCCATAGGATATGGCAAAGATCAAAGGCTGGGAAATTTCTGTGTCCTGCAGCCTCTCTTCGGGTCCCTCTTGGCAGAGTTCCACCAAATCCTGACCAACCATTTCCGAAGCGGCCCAAAGCAACTGTTCAGCTTCGGTGCCGATCAGGGCGTCGGCCATGCCCATCTTCTGGGCTCCTTGTCCGGGAAATAGCGCCGCATACATCAGCTCTCACCTCTTCCCCAACGGATTACCATGGAACCCCATGTCAGACCGGCACCGAACCCGACAATCAGTACGTAATCACCTTCACTCAAGTGACCAGCATCGGAGAGCTCGGCTAGGGCCAGCCCAATGCTGGCTGCAGAGGTGTTGCCGTATCGTTGGACATTGACGTACAACTTTTCGTCGGGAATTCCCAGGCGCTGGGCCGAGGCATTGATGATTCGGATGTTCGCCTGGTGGGGAACAAACCACCGTATGGCTTCTGGGCTGAGGCCTGCTTTTTTAAGGACGCGTGTTGTGGAGTCACCCATGATCCGCACGGCGAATTTGAACACTTCGTTGCCCGCCATGTGCAGATAATGCTCCCCGGCTTTCACTGTGTCATGGCTAGCCGGTCTGCGGGAACCGCCCGCTGGCAGTTTGAGGAAATCTCCTCCGCTGCCGTCGGCACCTAATTCGGCAGCCACTACACCGTATCCTTCTCCAACAGGTCCTAGAACTGCTGCTGCTGCGCCATCACCAAAGAGGACACAGGTGGAGCGATCACTGTAGTCAGTGACTCGGCTGAGAAGATCAACACCGATCACCAAGATCCTCGCCCTGCCGGTCGCGACCAAATTGGCTCCCACATCCAGGGCGTAAACGAAGCCGGAGCAGCCGGCCGATAGATCAAAGGCCGATGCTTTGCTCGCTCCTAGTCGATCCTGTACAATACAGGCCGTGGCGGGGAAGGCCATATCGGGAGTGATGGTGGCGACAATGATCATGTCTAGTTCGCCGGCACTTACCGCTGCGTCTTCTAATGCCCGTTCTGCAGCTTCTAAGGCCAAATCCGATGCTGCATGCTCCCGGGCGGCAATGCGCCTTTCCTGGATGCCCGTGCGGCTGCGGATCCACGCATCCGATGTTTCCACCATGGTTTCCAATTCTTGGTTCGTCAATATCCGCTCGGGGATCGCAGCCCCTATACCCCAGATCCCTGCCTGTATGTGTGTCACCTTACTCACCTGCCATGGTTTCAGCTATGGTATCGACTACTTGATTCTCTGCGGCTTCCAAGGCAACTCGGATTGCATTGCGTATGGCCTTGGCATTGGAGCTGCCGTGGGCAATAATGGAAATCCCCTGAACTCCAAGCAGCGGCGCTCCGCCGTACTCGGTGTAATCCATGCGCTTCCTTATCTGCCTTAGCCCGGGTTTCAGGAGCAGAGCGCCAGCCTTGGTCAAAGCCGTCTTGGTGAACTCTTCTTTCATCATGCCGAACAGTGCCGAACCGAGCCCTTCGGCGAACTTGAGTACAATATTGCCCACGAATCCGTCACAGATTACCACATCGACATCGCCTTTGGGGATGTCTCGTCCTTCCATGTTTCCAACAAAATCCAGGTCGCACGTCTGCAGAATTTCGTAGGCTTTCTGCACGGCTTCATTGCCTTTGGAGGGCTCTTCTCCCACGTTCAGCAGACCGACTTTAGGCTGCCGCACTCCTAGGGCCCGCTGGGAATAGATGGACCCCATTTGCGCGAACTGCACCAATTGGCTGGCTCTACAGTCCACATTAGCTCCCACATCGGCTAGGAGGCAGACGCCCTTTAGGGTAGGCATCAAAGACGTTATGGCCGGCCTTTCAACTCCTTTAATGCGGCCGATGCCAAACAAGGAAGCGGCCATGGCGGCCCCTGTGCTGCCGGCGCTGACCATGCCGACAGCACTTCCATCTCTCACCAAAGCGGCCGCCGTAACCAGGGAGGAGTTCTTCTTCTTTCGCACGGCTTCCACAGGTGCTTCTTCCATACCAATGACTTCAGGGGCATCCTCGATCTCTATATGTTCTTGCCCGGGCTTGCCTTCCACTAGGGTCCGCAGCCGGTCGGCAGTGCCGACCAAAATGATGTGGGCGCCGTCCAAATGGGCTGCCTGCAGCGCTCCCTCGACTATCTGATCTGGTGCATAATCTCCGCCGAAGGCATCCACAGCAATTTTCATTTCAGCGATTCCTCCTTACCAGCTACGTCGGCGACCACAAACTGGCCGGAAAATACAGTTTCACCGTCCACTTTGCTGTTGACAGCTATGGTGTAGCGGTTGTACTGCTGCTCTTCCACTTCGGCTTCGCACACCACCCGCTGATCCAGGTAAACCGGACGCTCGAATCGAACCTCTGCCCTGGCCGTGAGCGCCCGCGGCGAATTGACCAAAGCTGCGGCCAAGGAGTTCCCCTGGGCAAACAAGTGGTGGCCCCGCAGGATGCGGGTCCGCTCGAACACCAAGGCGTCACTGACCGGCAGTATGGAAATCCCATACTGACCCAGATCCAGCTGGACCAGCTCGCCAATGACCTCCATCCCATGCATCGAACGGAGTTTGGAGTGGACTGTTGCAGCCATCTCCTTTGTCCGCTCGCGCAACTCAGGTATGCCTAAAGCCATGCGATCCAAACGTATGGTAGCCACACTGACGCCGAATAACGCGGCCAGTTGATCATCGGTCAGAAACGGATCTTGCTCAAGGATGTACTGCAGTTGGTCCCGACGTTTTCGGCGCTGGTTGACCACGTCATGGCACCTCCTGTTACTACCTGGTTATAATTGAACAAGTTCAGTATACGGGATCGATCTGCATTTGTAAAGAAGAAAGATGCCGACGCATGGCGGCATCTTTCGATCTTCTATTCAGCCTTCTTCTGTTTCGGAGCAACGACCTGCCGTCCATTGTAATGTCCACAACTGGGACACACGCGGTGGGGCAGTTTCGGAGAATGGCAGTTGGGACAGGTATTAGGACGTTTACCCTGCAGTTTCCATTGGGACCGGCGCAGCCGGGCCCGGGTTTTGGATGTTCTTCGTTTGGGTAGTGCCACGGATCTTCCTCCTTCCTTACTCTTTCAACAGATCAGCCAAATCCGCTAGCCGGGGATCTATGGTGTGACCTGTGCACGTACATTGTTCGTGGTTGAGGCTGCGGCCGCAGCTCGGGCAAAGACCCTGGCAATCCGGCCGGCAGATGGTTTTCATGGGTACAGACAGAAGAATCGTGTCCCAGAGGAGTTGCGACAGATCAACTTCGTCATTGGCAAACGTAGAAAGATCGCCGCAGAAATCATCGACGTCTTCTTCCGATATTTCCATGGCTTGGCTTTCGGGGAGAAATTCTTCACCAAAGGAACCGGTCAACTCTTGTTCATAGTTCTGCAGGCAGCGGGTGCACCGCAGCTTGAGTGTCATCCGAACGGACCCAGCTGCATAGAAACCCCGTCCCGTGCAGCTGATACGACCTTCTACATGCAGAGGCGAACACTCTTCCATGATTTGGGGCGACCCTTGGGCAACCTGCCAGGACATATCGTTGGCAAATTGGAGGAAGGCCCCCTTCTTACCCTTTAACGATCCGATGTTTATGATCATATGATTCACCTCGTAAATTATACAAAGATTACCGCTGCCTGTCAAGCTGTGACCTAGCGGTCACTGGCGCCCGGTTCCGAACGCAAACGGTTCCAGATTTCCGGAAGGCTTTCTTCGGCGGCCCGCCGCCCGCGTTCAATTACTTCAGAAGCCCGGTTCAATTGCGTGGAACCCACGTCTGAGAGCGGCGGCGAAATGACCACATCGGCATGCAATGGTTCCTGTACGGCGGCCTGGCGCTCCAAAATGTCAATGGTGCGCAATATGATATCCGGTAAGCTGCGAAGGCGTCCGCGAAAATCGGAAAATCCCAAATCTGCGGCAATGACAACGTCCGCTCCTAGTCTATCCCGGGCCACGTCCACCGGAATGCGATTGAGCAGTCCCCCGTCAACCAACACGCGGCCATTGGATTCTACGGGTACAAACACGCCTGGGATTGACAGGCTGGCTCGCACCGCAAACGCAGCTGATCCTTCTTGGAACACGACCTCGTTGCCAGTTCTCAGATCGGCGGCCACGAAGGCGACCGGAATGTCGAGCTGCTCAATACGCCGATCCTTTGTCAAAAATCGCAGCATCTGATATATACGTTCTGTGGAGACAAGCCCCGATCGCGATATGGTCAGACCGACCAAATCGTCCCAGCGCATGGCCTTTGCCATCTTTGCCAGTAACGGCAGTTCTACACCGGCCGCGAAGAGGCTGCCAATAACAGCACCTACGCTAGAACCTGCTACACAGTGGATGGGAACGCCGTTCTCCTTTAAGACCTGGAGAATACCGATATGCGCTAAGCCGCGGGCCGCGCCGGCCCCTAGAGCAATACCGACGTTCTGCGCTGCAGCCATAGGCATCCACTCCGTCTATTGTAATCTGGCGGCTGTCTGCTGCACGCAGACTAGACAAGCGAACCGCCGGTGGTTCACCACTCCCAAGCCTGGCTGCAGCACCGCGGATGCAGTATGCAAAGCAGCCGCAAGGCCTTACGGGGCCTATTCTGCCCTGGATTCCCGACTCTCGACTTCCTCTCTGCTGTCGGGCTGCTCTCTGTTCTCGAGCTCTTCTTTGCCCCGGTTCACCTGGGTTAGTGTCTTTTCCAAGGAATTCTGCAGGTTAGCCAAAATATCCTGGGCATAGCTTCGTGCCCCCTCCTCCATCTCCTCTGCCTTGGCCCGGGACTCGTCGAGGATTCGGTCTGCTTCCTGCTGCGCCTGGCGCGTGATTTCGTGGTCCTGGATCAGCTTATTGGCATACTCCTCGGCCTGGGAGATCATGCGTTCAGCCTTCTGCTGGCCTTCAGAGATAACGCGATCTTTCTCGGTTGACACCATTTCTGCTTTCCTGACCTCATCGGGAAGCGAGTTGCGAATCTTATCTACTAGGTCCAACACATCGTCGGAATCTAGCAGCACTCGCCCGGTTAAAGGAATTTCCGGGGCCTTGTCGATAAGTTCTTCCATCTTATCCAATAGCATCACCAGGTTCATATTGCTGCTCACTGCGGGCTCTCCCCTTTCCGCTCTCGAAATTTGGCGTACAGCCGCCGGGCCACTTCAGGTTCGACCCAACGGGACACATCTCCGCCTAACATGGCAACTTCTTTTACCGCTGACGAACTGATAAAGGAATAATCGCTGCTTGTCATCATATACACAGTTTCTATATCAGGGGCTAATTGGCGGTTCATGGCTGCAAGCTTGAACTCAAAATCGAAGTCTGTTACAGCCCGCATCCCCCGGACTACAGCCACAGCTCCCTTGCGGCGGGCATATTCCACTGTTAGACCGCTAAAGCTTTCTACCGTTACGTTTTCTACGGAAACAGTGGCCTGTTCGAGCATATCCAAGCGCTCAGCCAAGTCAAACAAAGGAGTTTTTTCCGGGTTATGTAGGATGGCTAGATACATATGGTCGAACAGATGGGCAGCTCGATGGATGATGTCCACGTGTCCGTATGTTACGGGATCAAAGCTGCCGGGTACGATACTGATTTTCACGGGGCATCCTCCTTGGCCTGGTAAAACCCCAGACAGGTGCTGCCGTAGGTCTCGCGGCGTGTTTCCACTAAGTTCAACAGTTGGCTGGGAATCTCCTCTTTTGTTCCGTATTCGGCGACTACCAGACCCTGTGGAGCCAAGAGGTTGTTCTTGGCTATGGATTCGAG
>PUOC01000177.1 GCA_003551965.1 Clostridiales bacterium
AACTTGGAGTACGGTTGGGAAGAGCCCTATGGGCTGGCCGCCGAGTTCGACACTTCGATCTGCTGCGACGTAGGTCATTTGGTGGTACAAGGGTTAGATGCAGCGCAGATCATGAAAGACAACCTCCCCCGGATCCGCCATATTCACTACCACGATGTCATGGAAGTGGAACAGGACGGCGAAAAAACGCTCAAAGACCATGTAGCTTTGGGAATGGGTATTCTGGACATTCCTGCGACGCTCAAGGTTGTAACCGACAATCCGTTCGACGGCGTATTTCTGCTGGAGGTGGCGACGACGGAGTGGGCAGTCAAGAGCATGGACGTGCTGCAGTCACACCTAAACGGCCGGAAATAGCCGTTTGCTGTCCTGCTAGAAAGGAGCAGCCATGAAACGACCCGTGATTCTTGACTGTGACCCTGGACACGACGATGTGTTGGCCATACTGCTGGCTGGAACGTCGGACCAACTCAACCTCTTAGGTATAACCACGACGGCGGGCAATGCGGACATCACACGAACGACCGAAAATGCTCTGCGGTTTTGCGCTCTGGCCGAGTTGGACCATGTTCCCGTGGCCCAGGGTATGGGGCGGGCTCTGTTGTACCAACGCCCGTCCCAAATTGTCACCATTCACGGCGCCTCGGGGTTGGACGGCTATGACCTGCCGGCAGCGAAACGTGCCCCAGAGGACCGGCATGCCGTGGACTTCGTGATCGATACCATACGGCAATCAGCTGAACCAGTAACATTGATCGCTACCGGCCCCTTGACGAATGTGGCCCTGGTGTTGCTTTTGGCCCCGGATTTGAAGGACAATGTCGCTGAAATCGTGCTTATGGGCGGTGCCATCGGTTTGGGAAACCGCACGCCGGCGGCAGAGTTCAATGTTTGGGCTGATCCAGAGGCCGCCAAAATTGTATTTGAGTCGGAACTGGCACTCACCATGATCGGACTCGAAGCTACCCACAAGGCGCAGGTAACACAGGAACACGCGGAGAGGATGAGACAGAACAAGCACCTCGTTTCCCACGGCATTGCGGGCCTCTTGGAGTTTGTCATTGACCGAAACAGGGAAGTGTATGGTCTCGAGGGCTATCCCATTCACGATGCATGCGCCGTCGCAGCTGCTTTAAATCCATCCCCGGCGGTACTGCAGTCGATGTATGTGGCCGTGGAAACCCAAGGTGAGACGACCCGGGGGCGGACCGTCTGCGACATGCTTGGCCGATTTGGCCGTCCCCATAATGCTAAGGTGGCGGTGGATCTCAACGGAGCCATGGTACTGGACATGATGTTTTCGGCACTGGACCGCTATGAGGAAACGACCGGCCATTGACGTCTGTGGCGAAAAACGCACGGAAGCGGGAACAGGCAAACCGGTTCGCGGCCCTTGGGTGCCGGAATCGAGCACGCTAGCACGACTTCGGTTTGGGAGGTGATCTCGTTGCAGCCAGTAGAGCTCACATGGCAGCTGGGGGAGCTGGCAGATCTGCACCAGCTCTGCGGCAGCCGCAATCGTGAAGTGGAAGACCTGCGGCGCTATGCGTCTCTTGCGCAGACAATCTCCGGGGATAGGCTGCGGTATTTGGTGGAGCAAGGCCACACGCCGGGGTTTGACTCCGCTTTTCTTTGGTATCTGCGGCAGTGGTATACCGGGGGCGTTTTGGAAGAATTGAAGGACATGCGCGGCAGCGTATCCGAGGAACGCCGCCAATTGCTCCACCTTCCCAGTGTGGATCCCGCCAGGGCGCGCCTGTTTATCGATGCGTTGGGCATTGACAACCTAGAGCAGCTGTGGGCCGCCGGAAAGGACCGACGCATTCAGAAATTGCCGGGTCTCGAAGCCAAGACAGAGCGGACGATCCTGCGAGAGATCGACAGCTTTCGCAATCCAGGAAAGCCGGTGTCGTTAGGCATTGCCCTGGAAGCCGGCCGCCATGTGGAGCGCGAACTGCTTCGCCTTGAGCAGACGGTCCGAGTGGAACTCGCCGGTGAACTGCGTCGCTGGGTGGATGCGGTGCATGTGGTCTGCCTGGTGGCGGCGGTGGATGATCCGGAGAAGACAGAAGCACTGTTTGCCCGTCATCCTCTGATCCAGGAAATCCTCAAGCACGAAGAAGCGCTTTCTTTTCGCATGGGTGCCGGCCTGACGGCCGAAATCTACTTCACAGACAGGTCTGGATTCGTCGCACATTGGTGGCGTTGCACCGGTTCCCAGGGGCATGTGGATGCCGTCGAAAAACGGATTTCCAAGGTGCGTCGGGCAGAACTGCCGGATGAAAAGGCCTTGTACGAAGCCGGGGGGTTGGCCTATGTGGAACCGGAACTGCGGGAAAATCGCGGTGAAGTGGAACTGGCAGCGCAAGACCGACTGCCGGCCGTGCTATCTATGGACGATATCCGGGCCGATCTGCATATGCATACCGATGCCACCGATGGCGTGAGTTCCTTAGAAGACATGGTGCACGCGTGTATAAAGAAAGGGTACTCCCATATGGCCATCTGCGATCATTCCGTTTCGCTGACCCACGCCAATGGGCTCAGCCGCGATCGCCTGGTGGAGCAGGGTGAGGAGATCGAGCGCCTGCGCCAACGGCTCTGCTTTCCCATTTTGAAAGGGATTGAAGTGGATATTCTGCTGGACGGACGTCTGGACTATGACGATGAACTGCTGGCTTCCATGGACTTGGTTATCGCTTCGATCCACAGTGGGTTTCCACAGGACGAGGAGACGATGACGGCTCGCCTTGTGGGTGCCGCACAGCATCCCCATGTGGATATCATTGCCCATCCCACCGGGCGCTTAGTCTGCTACCGGGAACCGTATGCCATCGATATGGAACGACTGCTTGCTGCATGCCGAGACTACGGCACGGCCCTGGAGATCAACGCGGCGCCGGAACGCCTCGATTTAAATGAGCATTATACGCGGCAAGCGATGGGTATGGGCATTCCCGTTGTCATCAATACCGATGCCCACAGCGTCAAACAGTTGGATCTGATGCGCTACGGTGTCCATTACTCGCGTCGCTCCTGGGTGACGGCGCAGGAATGTATGAACGCGTGGTCCTTGGATCGGCTGCGGAGATATCTGGAGTTACCCAAAAATAAGCGGCTGCAGGCGATCGAAGCCGGCCGGATTTAGGGCTTGCGGCTGTATACAGGGCTAGACTGGGGAAAGAAAGTGGGGACAGGACAGTATGCTTATATCGTTCGATTTAGATGGTGTGGTTATGCATTCGGCCATGGAAATCGGTGTCTTCCGCCGCATGGAGCGGGTGTTGGGCAAGTTCCTGCACAGCCAAGGAGCGGCAGCAGAGGAAGCCGGTGTGGAAGCAGCCTGGAGACGACTGCGGGACGTATCATGGAAATTTATGGATACCAAGGATTATACGGCTGCCTTTGATTGGGCCCAGATCGTCCCCGAAACCCAGCGCCAGATGGGCATGGATGATCCCGTGGATGTCATGGCCATGCTGTATCGTGCCATTGAACAGGGTCTAGGCTATGTGGAACCCGGAGCCCGAGGCGTGCTGGAACACTTCCAAAAACGGGACGGCCGCCTCGTGGCCATTACCAACGGTCTCAAAAGCTACCAGATGCCCTGCCTGGACGCCCTGGGATTGACCCAGTATTTTGAACATGTCTATACAGTGGATGACACGGGTTACGCCAAGCCGCATCCCAAGGCATTCCAGGCAGGAGAAGGCTTGGAATGCCTGCGCATGCACATAGGCGACCGACTGGTGGAAGATGTGGCCGGAGCTCGGGGAGCGGGATGGACTGCCGTCTTGTATGCACCGGAACTGAAGGATCAGCTCCAGTCCCTCGATCCTCGCGAGCGGCCCCAGCAGATCCGCACCGAGTCATTGTGGGATCACGATCAGACAGAGCAGCGACGCTTAGTACACGGTGTCAGCCCAGAGCAAATGCGGCCCCATGCTGTGGTTGTCCATTTGGAAGAACTGCCGAACTTGGCGGATGTTTTGGTCGAGGAGGGTTGCCGTTCATGGACAGGGACCTGAAAAAACTCGGGTGCCAGTGCCGAGCCTGGGCTCGCCTAGGCGGAAGCCTGAGCCGCCGTTTGGCGGAGGAACCGTTGGATGTGCGGGTAAAATCAGGGAAGGCCGATTTTGCCACCAATGCTGATCGTGCGGTGGAAGCTTCCATTACTGCCTCCATTCGCTGTGAATACCCAGAGGACAGTATTGTCACAGAAGAAGAGTTGTCCAGTACGGGAACCTCGGGCTGGACATGGGTGCTTGATCCCATCGACGGAACGACCAATTTCATCAAGGACATTCCCCTCTACTGTACATCGCTGGCCGTACTATACAATGGCCTTCCGGTGGCGGCAGCCATTGAGGATACCGTTCGCGGCCGCAGCATCTGGGCGGTGAAAGGAGAAGGAGCCTACCTGGACAGACAGCGTATCTGGGTGGCCAAGCGCGGACCCTTAGCCGTCTGCACGGTGTCTACGGAATTTTCCGGCCGCACCCAGGCGATAGGGAATCCGGTTTTGAGGGCCGATTCGCCCCAGCGGTTCGGACATGTCCGCGGCTTGGGTTCCACTTGCCTGGGATTGGCGTATACGGCCTGTGGATTTTTGGATCTGGCCTTCTATCGCGGGGCCAATCCATGGGATGCCGCTGCAGGTGTACTCTTGATCGAAGAAGCCGGCGGTGTTGTGACCACATGGACGGGTGAACCGTATGTCATTGGCGAAAGTCTTTCTTTGACGGGCGGTTGTCCGGATCTCGTCAAGGAATTTGTGGACTTGGTGAAAAGTCAAGGTTATCGAGAGGGCGCCGCGGCCAGTGAGCGCTAGATCATGGACGATGGCTGCGAGGAATATACAGAATCTTAAAAGCAATAGAAATCGCAGAAGACGATGGAAAGACGGATACGCCAGCAGAGGTGAAGAAGGTCGAACTAAGGCTGTGCAGAGCAGGGGGAATGGCGTTTGCATGCTGCGAACAAGAAAGTTTTGGTCTTAGGCAGTATTAACATGGACTTGACAGCCGCGGTACCTCACTTGCCCCAGGTGGGAGAGACCATTCAGGCAACGGGATTTAACACGTATGTTGGGGGCAAAGCACTGAACCAAGCAGTGGCTGTGCAGCGCTTGGGTGGTGAGGCAGTATTAGCAGGGCGAGTGGGTGAGGATGGCTATGGCCGAACGGTGCTGGAGTTCTTGGAGAGCGAAGGCATAGAGGCCGGGCTGATGGAAATGACGGACCAACCCACGGGGATG
>PUOC01000167.1 GCA_003551965.1 Clostridiales bacterium
CTGCGGCCGCCGTAGCTACCCAAGCAAACGCGGGTATAATCACTTCATCGCCGGGGCCTACCCCAATACCAATCAAAGCACTAATCAAAGCGGACGTTCCTGCATTGACGGCCAGCGCGTACGAACAGCCGGTCAATTCCCGGTATTCGTTTTCCAGCTGCCGCGCTTCTGAGTCTTCATAGCCGTCGGCGAGATAACGGAAAATCCGCTTCTTCTCCAGCACGGCAAGCACCCGTGCTTTTTCTTCATCCCCTAGTGCCTCCACCCCTTGAAACTCCGACACCCAGGGCGTTGTACGCACCTTTCTTCCTCCGTGTAAAGCCAGACGGTCCATGATGATTCCTCCTAGAACGAACTCCATACCTTGCCGGGATTGAGGATGCCTTTGCGATCAAATGTGTCCTTTATACCGCGCATCAACTGCATTTGTGTCTCTCCCAAAGAAGCCCGCAGATACGGCCGTTTCGCGTACCCGATGCCGTGCTCGCCGGACACCTGTCCCCGCAGTTTCCTAGCCCGCCTGTATACCGCCTCCATGATCTGTTCGGCCCGCCGCTGCCATTCTTCTTTTGACAGCTGATCCTGCAGGATATACACATGGAGGTTGCCGTCACCAGCGTGCCCGAAGCTTAAAATCCGCACATCGTACTCGGCAGCCAGTTCCTCCGTATAGGCGATAAAAGACGCCACCTCCGTCGGAGGGACGACCACGTCAACCTCCTCCAAATCGCTCATGGCCTTCAGTGCTTCCAAGAACGCACCCCGCGTTTCCCAGATCGATTCCTGGCGATCGGCAGTATTGGCAATAAACACATCGACGGCGCCGGCATCCAGGCACACATGGGCCACCCTGTCGTAAACCTGCTCTAATTCTACCATATTCCTGCCGTAGAAGGTAAGAAGGAGATAAGAAGGCGCAGACGAATCGGGAAACGCCTTACCCAGATAGGTTTCCGCTGCGTCCAGAATTTCTTTTTGCATGAATTCGATGGCGGTAGGCACTTCTTTAGCCGCCAGTATTTCGGGAACGGCTCGAATTCCCTCTTCCAAGGAAGGGAACGGCACCAAAAGACTTACCTGCCGCTCCGGTTTGGGAAGGAGTTTCAGCGTGATCTTGGTGATGACGGCCAGCGTACCTTCTGCACCAATGAGCAGGTGCCCCAGGCTGTAACCGGAGCTATTTTTCACAACCTTGCCGCCGGTCTCCATCACGGTCCCGTCAGCCAGTACTGCCTCTAAGCCCAAGACATAATCCCTCGTTACCCCGTAGCGGACCGCCCGCATGCCGCCGGCGTTCGTGCTGACATTTCCGCCTAGTGTAGCCGTCTTCTCTCCCGGATCTGGCGGATAAAACAGGCCCCGCTCCTCGACGGCCTGCTGGAATTCCATTAACAGCACGCCGGGCTCCACCACAGCCATCAAATTCTTCTCGTCAATATCCAAGATCCGATTCATCCGGGCCGTAGACAGTACAATGCCGCCGTAAAGGGGGACAGAACCGCCGCAGAGGCCCGTACCGGAACCGCGGGTAGTCACGGCAATGCCCCGGTTGCTGCAGTAGGACATGATCGCCGCCACTTCTTCCGTGGTTTTCGGTTCCACCACCGCGTCGGGCCGGTACAGGTCCAGAGCCAGTTCGTCGCGCATATAGTCGTCGTGGATAGCGTCTCCAACCTTGACATGGCTGTTGCCCGCAATGGCCTGCAGGGCCTCAACGTCGTCCGGTATCAGTTCAGAGTACTGCATGGATCGACTCTCCCCTCTCTAGTCCGGCAATGACCTTCGGTACAATTTCGTACAAGTCCCCGACCAAGCCATAGTGTGCAGAAGAAAAAACCGGTGCGTCGGGATCGCTGTTTATTGCTACGACACACTCCGCTCCCGAGGCGCCTGCGGTGAACTGCACTGCACCGGAAATGCCCAAGGCAATTAAGAGTTTGGGGCGGATACTGCGTCCACTCAAGCCGATCTGCTGGGTATGATCGCCCCAGCCCATTTCCACCAGCGGACGAGTGACCCCCACTTGGCCACCTAACAGTCGGGCCAGATCATCAGCCAGCTTGAGATCCTTTTGTTCCTTGACGCCCCGTCCCACAGCAACAACGATCTCGGCATCACTGATGCTGGGCTTCTCCCGCCGTCGATGGACACTGTGGACTCGGATGCGCGAAGCAAGGGCACTGTCCGTAAGCTCTTGCTGCCGAAGAACAGCGCCTTCACGCCGGAACCGCTGGGCAGGGTCCATAACTTTATGCCGAACCGTAGCCATCTGGGGACGGTGCTGCGGCGTGACAATCTGTGCCATGACATCACCGCCGAAAGCTGGTCGGATCTGGACAAGATCGCCATTCTCCTTCACTTTGAGCGTTGTGCAGTCGGCTGTCAGTCCGGTGCGAAGCCGCACTGCCAACCGGGGCGCCAGCGAACGTCCTACAGGGGTGGCACCGATTAGGACAATATTGGGCGTCAGCCCAGAAACGGCGTGCGCCGCCGCATTCGTGTGCGGTTCAATACGAAAGTGCTTCAGGCTGGCATCTTCGTAAAGCCAGACCTCATCGGCACCGTACTGCAACAGCTCTTCTGCCGCACTCTTCAGGCCGTGGCCAATAACAACCACGTATAGTTTCTGCTGCAGTTCGTCAGCCAGTTCTCGGCCCTTTCCCATCAACTCCAGAGTTACTGGATGCAGCTTGCTCTCGACTGCCTCCGCCACCACCAAGACACCGCTGTGGCCAGCCATATCGGCTTCGGGCTGGGACGACTCCTCCAGATAGAGTGCGTCTTCTGGACATTCCTTTATACAGAGCCGGCAGACACGGCACCCGGGCGTAATCACTGCCACATCGTTCTCAAGATAAACGGCATCAAAGGGGCAAACCGTAATGCAGCGTCCGCAGCCGGTACAGCGGTCGGTTATTACTTTCAAAGCCATTATTCATCCACCCCGCTTTGAACGAATTTTTCCTCAACCAACAGCTGCACCAGACGATCCGCCAGTTCCTGGCTGCTGCCTTCCCAGCGCTCGGAAGCAGTGTGGGGCTGGGGAGGAAACATGGCTTCCACCTGGGTGGGCGAGCCATCCAACCCAAAGAATGCTTCTTTGTGATCATCGAGATCCGATCTTTCCAAGTACCGTGCCGGCCAATCTCGAGTCTGAAGCTTCCTGCGAAATGACAGCAGTCGCGGCTGGTTCACTCCCTTGGCAACGCTAATCAATGTTGGGAGCTGCAGGGAAAGGTCCATTACTACATGCCCCATGTCTTTCTCTACCCGCAGGCCGTCTTCATCCATACCGTGGATTTTCTGTATAGATGTCTCATGGGGTATATCCAAAAATTCGGCAATACCGGGGCCAACCTGGGCTGTATCGCCATCGGTTGTCTGCAGGCCGCAAATGATCAAGTCTACAGCCTGAAGATGGCGAATTCCCTGGGCCAATGTGAAGGACGTAGCCAGGGTGTCGGCACCGGCGAATTCGCGGTCACACAATATCATGCCGTCATCTGCACCCATCATATATGCTTCTCGGATGACCTCTTCAGCCTGGGGCGGTCCCATGGTAATGGCAGTCACAGTTCCCCCGTAACGCTCCTTGAGCTGTAGGCCTGCCTCCAAAGCAAACAGATCGAAGGGGTTCATGACCGCCGCAGCCCCTTCACGCTTAAGGTTGCCGGTCTCCGGATCCATCTCCACATCGCGGCTTTCCGGCACCTGTTTCACACACACAACAATATTCACTGTACACCCTCCCCCAATCTTCCTGGACTTATGGTCAGACCAGAACCACAAAGGTTTTACTGACCCTTCACAGCCTGGGTCAGCTCCATCACCAACGCAAAATGCTGCTCCATCGACTGCTCGGCCTTCCGCTCACTGCCTGACAGCACCGCGTCCGCAATGCTGCGGTGAACACGCAACAACCTCGCCTTACTTACAGCATCCCGAAACAGTTCACTGCGCACCGTTTCTATATGCCGATCGACGACTTCAGCAATGGAATCAAGCAGCGATACCAGCATCGTGTTGCCGCTGCATTGGGCTAAGTGGCGGTGAAAACGCTTGTCCGCTTCCACGCTGGCCGGCTCATTCTCAGCCGTTTCCATGGCTTCGATGCAGCGGAGCAGCTGGGGTGCGGCTGCACTTCCCTGCTTCTGCGCTGCCAGGCGCACCACCTGCAGCTCCAGCAGTCGGCGCAGTTCCAGAAAATTTTCCTCGAAATGCTCTTCCAGCAAAAAGACCAGCGCCAACGGGTTTACCCCTCCCCCGGGCACTTTGCGGATAAACGTCCCCTCCCGAGGCCTGGTTTCGATGATGCCTACCAGCTCCAGAGCGCTGTATGCCTCTCGGAGGCTTGCACGGCTGATCTGCAGCTGCTCAATCATGTCCCGTTCCGAGGGGAGCTTATCCCCGCGCCGTAAACGGCCTTGGAAAATCATGTCCTGGATTTGGCGGACAACCTTTTCATATACCCGTTCACTGCGAATCGGCGCAAATTCAGATGTCATCAAAATCGTCCCCAATGAAGAATATCGGACACAGGGCGCCTCGGCCTGGCTTCCGGTGTGTATTTTGGGTAGCCCACGGCGATCACAGCCACCGGGGCGTATCCCTGCGGTATGGCAAACAACTGGCGAAGAACGGCTTCATCGAAGTCCCCAATCCAACACGCTCCCAATCCCATGGCATGGGCGGCCAAAAGAAGATTCTGCACCGCAGCGGCCGTATCCTGGATGCACATATACCGCACTCTCTGATCTTCAGCGGCCTTCGCCTTGTCCGGAAAGCGCGCACAAACGACAAAGGCGCCCGGAGCTTGCAGGAGCATGTTGGCATATCTGCGTCCCTCATGCATAATCTCCAGCTTTTCCTTGTCATCCACATAGATGAACTCCCAGGGCTGCCCATTGTGGGCCGAGGGAGCAAAGCTCGCCGCCTCCGCCATGCGCTCAACCTGATCTTGGCGGATCGGCTGATCGCGAAAATCTCGAATGGACCGTCGTTCAAAGATAGCTTCCATTACATCCAAATCCAACCATCCTCTCCGGCGCACTGCCATAGAGCTTCGGAACAGATGCAAGAAATCCTGCCCCGCACAGGAAAAACAAGTGCTAACGGCCGGCTTTGTCGCTTAAGACGGCCTTCTCCCTTTGCACATTAGCGGCTGCATTTTGCACGTGCAGCGTGATAGACTGTTTAGCGCTCTCGCCATCTTCTCTCTGCAATGCATCCAATATGGCGCGGTGCTCGTTTACCAC
>PUOC01000090.1 GCA_003551965.1 Clostridiales bacterium
AATCCGGACCATCCCGAGGATATCCTCGGCTTGGTGGGTAAAGGTCTAACCTACGACAGCGGCGGCCTCTCCATTAAACCAAACGACGGCATGCTGCATATGAAATGCGACATGGGCGGTGCCGGGGCGGTCATTGGTACCATGACAGCCTTGGCCCGACTGAAGCCGAAGGTGAATGTCACGGCCGTCGTGGCCGCCTGTGAGAACATGATTTCCGGGCACAGTTACCGCCCGGGGGACATTATTCAGACCATGGCCGGAAAGTCCGTTTATATCGGTTCCACCGATGCCGAAGGGCGCCTCACTCTGGCCGATGCCCTCCATTATGTCATCGAGCATGAGAAGGCAGCCAAGGTCGTAGACGCGGCCACGCTCACTGGCGCCGCTATCATAGCTCTGGGACACGTGTCCACGGCGGTGGTCACCAATGACAGTGGATTTTTCCAGCAGCTGGAACAGGCCTCAGAAGCGTCCGGTGAGCGTATTTGGCAGCTGCCGAGCTTTGACGAGTACCAGGAGCTGATCAAAGCAAAGGCAAAGGGAGCCGACTTGACCAACACAGGCGGGCGCGCTGCCGGGACCGTTACGGCTGGTTTGTTTGTGGGCCAGTTTGTCCAGGACAAGCCATGGCTGCACCTGGACATTGCCGGCACTGCCTTTGTGGATAAACCGGGTGCGTACGGTCCCGAAGGGGCTACGGGAGCCGGTGCAAGGCTTTTGTACCATCTGGCCGAAAATCTTGATAGGCTCTAGCAGACCTGTCCCGTCCCTGGAAGAGAACCCAGACGGGCTGCCGGAGAAAACAGAAACGCCACAGTGTCGTTGTGACATGCGGCGTTTCTGCGCGGGGTGACAGGTTGGTTCCGGTCAAGAATGGGAGGTCTGCAGGTATCTATGGCAGGCCTCGGCGGCCCGCCGTCCTTCGTCAATGGCCCATACCACCAAGCTTTGGCCCCGCCGCATATCGCCGGCGGCAAAGAAGCTGCTGCGGTTGGTGCAGAAGCTCTTCTCAGACATCGTTAAGTCCAGGGTCTGGGATAGGGACTCCCGCGGTCCGGTAAAGCCCATGGCCAACAGAACCAGCTGCGCCGGAAAGAATCGCTCTGTGCCGGGGACTTCCCTTGGAAATCGCTTCCCCGCTGCGTCCGCAGCCCATTCAATCTGCACGGCATGGATACCGCTGACCCGATTGCCATCGTCGGCTGCAAAGCGCTTGCTCATGACCAAGTATTGCCTCGGATCACTGCCAAAGCGGGCTGCGGCCTCATCTTGCCCATAGTCGCTGCGCATGATGTGCGGCCATTGGGGCCAGGGATTGCTGCTGGCCCTCTCCTGCGGCGGCTGCGGCATAATTTCCAGCTGGACCACACTGCGGCAGCCATGCCGGAGGGCTGTGGCCGCGCAGTCTGTGCCGGTGTCGCCGCCCCCGATGATAACCACATCTTTGCCGGCGGCGGATATTTCCGCCTGCTGTGCAGATCCACTGTCCAAAAGCGTCTTGGTGTTGGCCCGCAGATATTCCATGGCGAAATAGATGCCCGAGGCCTCGCGTCCGGGAATGGGGAGATCGCGGGGCTGCTCGGCGCCGCAGCAGAAAATGGCGGCATCGTAGTCGGATTCCAAGCTCTCCACGGGATAGTCTGCTCCGATTTCGCATTTGGTAACAAAGGTAATCCCCTCGGCTTCCAGCAGTGCAATTCGTCTGTCTACCACAGCTTTGGCCAGCTTCATGTTGGGTATGCCGTACATCAAGAGCCCGCCAATGCGGTCAAAGCGTTCAAAGACCGTGACGCTGTGCCCGGCTTTGTTCAGCTGATCGGCGCAGGCCAGTCCGGCCGGCCCTGAACCAACCACCGCCACCGTTTTACCCGTGCGCTGTGATGGCGGCTGGGCACGGATCCATCCTTCTTGGAAGCCCCGGTCAACGATGGCCAGTTCAATATCCTTGATGGCCACGGGTTCATCGATGAGGCCGAGATTACAGCTGCCTTCGCACGGCGCCGGGCAGACGCGTCCTGTGAACTCAGGGAAATTGTTGGTTTTGTGGAGGCGCCCCAGGGCTTCCTGCCATTGGCCTCTGTAGACCAGGTCATTCCACTCCGGAATCAGGTTGTGGATAGGGCAGCCTACGGCTTGGCCCTTCAACAGGGAGCCCGTATGGCAGAAGGGGACGCCGCAGTCCATGCACCTAGACGCTTGGATCTGCAATGCCTGCTCTTCAGGTTGGATATGAAATTCGCTCCAGTCGCGGATCCGCTCTTCTGTTTCCCGCACCGGCGAGTTTTCTCTGGCACTTTCCAGAAATCCGGTGGCTTTGCCCATGGTTGTATATCCTCCTTACGGTTATGGAAGGCCCTTTCTGCGGCCCGCACCTTCAACTGCCGCTGACTCGTGCCAAATCGCGGCTGTTGCGTTGGAATGCTTCCATAACAGCTTCTTCTGCGTCCAAGCCCTTATCCTGAAAGCGGTCAAAGGCTTCAAGCATGCGCTTGTAGTCTCGGGGGATCACTTTGACAAATCGGTCTGCTTCTTCTTTCCAGTGGGTCAAGACGTGTTCGGCTTGGGTACTTCCGGTGTAATGCAGGTGCTTCTGCAGCATCTCTTGGATAAGAGCCTGGTCGTCGGCATCGCCCGCCGTTTCCAACAGTACGCCTTCGCCGCCGCACATGGCCGTCAATCTTTCCTCGGGGTCCCATACGTAGGCAATTCCCCCGGACATCCCGGCTGCAAAGTTGCGGCCGGTGGGTCCTAAAATAACCACACGCCCTCCGGTCATGTATTCGCAGCCGTGATCGCCGACGCCCTCTACCACAGCCAGGGCACCGCTGTTGCGGACGCAGAAGCGCTCCCCGGCCAAGCCTCGGATGTAAGCTTCTCCCGATGTGGCGCCATAGAGTGCGACATTACCAATGATGGTGTTTTCATGGGCCTCATAAGCGGCGCCCGCCGGCGGAAAAACGGCAATGCGTCCACCGGACAGTCCTTTGCCCATATAATCGTTGGCTTCGCCTTCTAGGCGCAGGGTCATCCCTTGGGGAATGAACGCCCCGAAACTCTGGCCGGCCGAGCCCTGGAAGGATAGGCTGATAGTCCCGTCTGGAAGGCCCGCTGCGCCGTGGCGGCGGGTCAGTTCAGATCCAACGATGGTACCGGTTACCCGGCAGGTGTTGTCAATGGGCAGCGATGCCTGTACCGGACGACCGTCTTCGATGGCCGGACGGCAGAGGGGCAGCAGCTCTCTGGCATCGAGGGAAGCTTCCAGATTGTGGTCTTGGGTTTCCGTGCGGCACTGCAGACCTGTTTGCGGCTGGATCTGTTGGAGCAGGGCGGAAAGGTCAATGCCCGACGCCTTGCTGTGCGCCGCTGGGGTACGCTGCCGCAGTACTTCCGTGCGGCCTACCATTTCGGTTATGGTCCGAAAGCCCAGGGAAGCCATGATTTCCCGCAGATCCTCGGCGATAAAACGCAGCAGGTTGACCACATGAGCGGGATCGCCTTGGAAGTTCCTCCGCAGGCGGGGATCTTGGGTGGCAACCCCCACCGGGCAGGTGTCCTTGTTGCAGACCCGCATCATAATGCATCCCAGGGCAACCAAAGGCAGTGTCGAAAAGCCGAATTCTTCGGCACCCAACAATGCCGCTACTGCCGCGTCACGCCCGGACATCAGCTTACCGTCGGCCTCCAATGCCACTCGGCTGCGCAGGCCGTTGAGCAGCAGCGTTTGGTGCACCTCTGCCAAGCCCAGCTCCCACGGCAGTCCTGCGTGTTGGATGCTGCCCCGCGGCGAGGCACCGGTTCCTCCGTCGTGGCCGCTGATGAGAATTAAGTCGGCCCGGCCCTTGGCGACACCAGCCGCGATGGTTCCCACGCCGACGGCGGATACCAATTTAACGCTGATCGCGGCCTGGCGGTTTGCGTTCTTAAGATCGTGAATCAGCTGTGCCAGGTCTTCAATGGAATAGATATCGTGGTGCGGCGGCGGAGAAATGAGCCCCACGCCCGGTGTGGAGTGCCTGGTTTTTGCTATCCAAGGATAGACCTTCTGTCCCGGAAGCTGACCGCCTTCGCCTGGCTTGGCCCCCTGGGCCATCTTGATCTGAATTTCGGAGGCGCTGGTCAGGTATTCACTGGTGACGCCAAAGCGCCCGGACGCCACCTGCTTAATGGCACTGCAGCGGGAATCTCCGTTCGGTTCCCGTTGGAAACGCTTCGGATCTTCGCCGCCTTCTCCGGTATTGCTTTTGCCGCCAATGCGGTTCATGGCTATGGCCAGGCTTTCATGGGCTTCTTCACTGAGAGAACCGTAGGACATAGCCCCTGATTTGAACCGCTTCAGAATGGATTCCGCCGACTCCACTTCCTGCAGGGGAATAGGCTGCCTGCTATCGTGGAACTCCAGCAGGTCCCGGAGGGTATACAGTCCTCCCTGGTGCAGTTCTGCCGTATATTCCTTGTAGAGAGCATAATCATTGGTTCTGCAGGCCTGCTGCAGTTTATGGATGGTATCAGGGTTGTACATGTGCCGTTCGCCGTCGCGCCGCCACTGGTACAGCCCGCCGGAATTGAGGGGGGCTGAGGACGCAGCACCGCTGTCAAAAGCACTTCCGTGACGAGATAGGCTTTCTTTCTCGATTTCTGCCAGGCCTATGCCTTCAATCCTTGAGGCGGTTCCCGTGAAATAACGGTCGATAACAGAGGAGTGAATGCCCAGGGCTTCAAAGATCTGGGCGCCGCGGTAGCTTTGAATGGTGGAAATACCCATTTTGGCCATGGTCTTGATTACGCCTTTCAGCACCGCGCTGCGGTAGCGGAGGCAGGCCTCGTCCCCCCTGATATCCTTGATTTTATCCCGGGCAGCCAGATCAGAGATGGATTCATAGGCCAGGTAGGGGTGAATCGCATCGGCTCCATAGCCCAGCAGTACTGCGAAATGGTGCACTTCCCTCGGTTCTCCCGAGTCCAGGACAATGCTCACCTTCGTCCGCGTCCGCTGCCGAATCAGGTGATGGTGCAGGCCCGCCACGGCCAGCAGTGCCGGAATAGGCATGCCATCGGGCCCAACGGTGCGATCCGAGAGGATGAGGATCGATGCACCGCGGGAGATGGCTTCGTCGGCCCGGGCAAACAGGCCATCGAGGGCCTCCTCCAAGCCGCATTGCCGGTGGGAATACACCAGCGACAGCGTGTCGGTGCGGTGCGCATCATCTTGGAGGGCCGCCAGTTTGTCCAGCTGCCCGCTGCTTAGGA
>PUOC01000143.1 GCA_003551965.1 Clostridiales bacterium
ACGAACAAGAGGCGTTTCGCGCTGATATCAGGAAGCAGGGCGAGCGGGCCTTGGCCTACCTCGAGCAGAACGATGCCATGGGTGTTGTCTTGGCAGGACGTCCCTATCATGTGGATCCGGAGATCAACCACGGCATTCCCGAACTGATCACCGGCCTGGGCATGGCTGTTTTGACCGAAGACGCAATAGCCCATCTGGGGCAGGTGCAGCGGCCCCTGCGTGTGGTTGATCAGTGGGCTTACCATTCGCGGCTCTATCGGGCGGCCGACTTCGTCGCCGATCAAGACAATCTGGAACTGGTACAGCTCAATTCCTTTGGCTGTGGATTGGATGCGGTCACCACGGAGCAGGCGGAAGAAATATTGGAAAGCCACGGCAAAATCTATCCCAGTCTCAAGATCGACGAGGGCAGTAATTTGGGGGCAGCCCGCATCCGCCTTCGTTCGCTGCAGGCTGCATTGGCTGAAAGAAAAAACAACGGTTCTCACAGCCAGCGGCAGGCATCGGGGGAGTATAGATTCAACAAGATCCCCTTCACGAAGACCATGCGCGAAAATCACACAATTCTCGCGCCGCAGATGTCCCCTATACACTTCCAGTTCATCGAAGAGGCGTTTCGCTTATCCGGCTACAATTTCGTCGTCCTGCCGGCGGAGGACCCAGACGCGGTCGATGAAGGGCTAAAGTATATTCACAATGATACCTGCTATCCCGCGATCTTGGTGCTGGGGCAGCTGATTGCAGCACTGAAGTCTGGGCAGTACGACCCCCAATCCACATCTGTGATGATGGTCCAGACCGGGGGCGGATGCCGTATGACCAACTATATCGGCCTCCTGCGGAAAGGACTAAAGGAAGCCGGCTTCGGCCACGTTCCCATTATCAGCCTCAGCGCCCAAGGTTTTGAGAAACACCCGGGATTGAAGCTTACACCATCGCTGATTCATCGGGTGATGATGGGCACCGTCTATGGCGATGCCCTGATGAAAATGCTGTATCGGGTCCGGCCCTATGAAAAGGTTTCGGGAGCGGCTAATGAACTGTATCATGATTGGACAGAGCGCTGCAGGGATGCTCTGGCATCTTGGAACATCCGGACTTTTGCCCGTAACCTGCAGCAGATGGTAAAAGACTTCGACGAGCTGCCCATTGAAGACACCAAGAAGCCCAAAGTGGGCATTGTGGGCGAAATTCTGGTCAAATACCATCCCACGGCCAACAACCAGATTGTGGATGTGGTGGAGAAAGAAGGTGCTGAAGCCGTCGTCCCCGATTTGCTGGACTTTGTTCTCTTCATGCTGCGGGGACTTGAATACCGCTACTTCAACCTGTCGGGAACCCGTCCGGTACAGTTGCTGGCCGCTCTTGGTAGCCGTATCGTGGAACTGTACCGCAAGCCATACCGGGATGCCGTTGCCAAGAGCCGCCGCTTCTTCCCCGTCAAGGGCATTGAGGAGATCGCAGACGGAGCGAAGAATTTGATTTCCCTCGGGCATCAGACAGGCGAGGGGTGGTTCTTGACCGGCGAAATGGTCGAACTGCTGCAGCACGGTGTAGAAAACATCGTCTGCACCCAGCCCTTTGCCTGTCTTCCCAATCATGTGGCCGGCAAAGGCATGATGAAAGCAATTCGGCGTGTATATCCCCAGGCGAACATCGTGGCCATTGACTACGATCCGGGCATGAGCGAGATCAACCAGTTCAATCGTTTGAAACTGATGCTGTCCACGGCCTTTGACCGGATCGATCCGTCTTCCTCATCCGGTACTGTGGAGGATGGCGAAAAGCGTTCACTGTGGGACCATCGCAAACTGCGCACCCGCCAACGGGAAGAATACAGCTGAAAAACAACCTGGAACTGGGCTCCGGCAGAGCCTGATTCCAGGTTGTTTTCCGATCTGTTCGTTTCTATGACGGCTCTTTTGCGGCAGAAACCAGTGTCAAGGGTGTATCCATGAAGGCCAGCGGGGATCCAGGCTAGCGCCAGCCGTACTCGAAGGCTGTGTGGTACAGGGCCAGGACATTGTCCACCGAACTGACTGGCTGCATGTTATGACAAGGAGCGATGATATAGCGGCTGTCCGACCCGAGTATGTCGATGTTTTCTTTGACTTCTTCGGCCACGTCTTGGGGTGTGCCAAAGGCCAAGGTCTGTTGATTGTCAACGGCACCGTGGAAGATGAGGCTCTGTCCGAAATCCCGCTTCAGCCCCGCACGATCCATGCCTGGACAGCGCCATTGGATGGGGTTTAATATATCGATGCCGATTTCGATCAGGCTGGGAATGATGCGGCGGATGGCACCATCGTTGTGGTGAAAGACGTAGGCACCGGCGTCATGGGCCAGCTTGATCATCCGCCTCATCCCGGGAAAAAGAAACTGCTCAATGTGGGCGGGTGACATCATCAGATCATGCTCTGATCCCATGTCCTCTGCCACATAGGTCAGATCCACTCGTCCAGGCAGCTGATCATAGATGCGTTCGGTGTCCTTGTACGCCAGATCGAATAGCTTCCCCAAACAGTACTCGACGATTTCTGGGCGGAGCACCATGTCCATGAATGCTTGTTCCTGGCCTCTCAAATTTTTGTACGTCAGCAGTGGCTCCGATCCTCCGCCCCGTACCGGATAGTGCTCCAAACTTTCGATCTGGTCCTTTATGGTGGAGTAGTCCCACCAGTCTGGATCCGGCCAGGAATAATTGCGTTCTATGTCTTCTACCCTATCGTACGCGGCGAGCGGATGGGAAATACACTCTCTGTAGGAACCGTACCCATAGGACACGTCCCGATAGCGGCATCCGAAGACGTCCTCATCCGTCCTGGGATCCGGCCCGATATACCGGGGTGCTACCAAAACGGGTGCATCGATGTGCAGGGTTTCGAACGCCGACCGCAATGAGTTGAGCTGCAGTGTCTGCAGAAGCTTTTCCGAAACTTCCGGGGTTGCCCAGTAGTCCGTAGGCAGCCGATCAGGCTCCTTTCCTTCCAAAACAGACAGCCATCGTTCCCGCGGCGTCATTGATTCCTTCACCACAACCTCAGCCCCCTTCACAGAAAATCAGCTTCTTTAGTGATCTATTCCCCGTCGATAGCCTACTTCCCTTTCCCGAGAAGACGTCGGCCTCAAAGGGTAGTGCCAGGAATGGTTCGATGACGCGGCTTCGAGAATGCCACCCGCTAGGAATCGTCTCGGCCCTGCTCGATCATCTCCAAAGCCTTCTCCAGGGCAGGATCACCTTTCTGTGCATCACTGCGGGGAGCATAGCGGTGAGGCACGATGCCGCCTTGGCCCCGTCCCGGTGACACGAACCGCTTGTGGGACACCGCGGCCGGCAGACCTGTGTGGGGCAGATAGAAGCGGTACAGGTCGCCGAAGGTAATGCGCAGGCCGCCGGTTTCTTCACCAATCACAGTACCCATGCCATAGTGTTTAAAAGCCGCAGCAAAACTGGCCGCACTAGAAAACGTAAAGGAACTGGTGAGAAGATATGTCTCGCCCGAAAACCGTTGGCCTTCGCTGCGGGGATCGGTGTAATCGCCAGGCATGGAAAGGATCTCTCCCGTTTCTGTCCGCTGCAGCTGGGCCCAGCGCGGATATCGCTCTCGGATCCGCTCACTGACTTTCACGTCAACTTGTTCAAACTGCCGAAACGGTTCCGTGGCTATATAAGCCAGCAGATCATCGCCAAGGGCCGAGTGGCCCCCTCCATTATCGCGGATGTCGATAATCAGATGCTCCACAGCCTGCTGCTCAAAATCCTCGAACATTGCAGCCAAAAACGACTGGAATTGATCCCGATCCACAAAGGAACGGAACTCCAATACGGCCGCGTCATGGGACTCCAAAATTCTGTACGCATACAGCTCGGGTGTCTCGGGCTGAAACGCCCTTATATCCTGGATATCTGCTCCCGGAATGGTTGCCGTCAAGGTGCCCTCTCCGTCTTTTATGGCCGCTTCGACAACAAATGGCCCTTCCCAGCCGTAGACTGTCCACAGAAGTTGGCTGAACCGCCGGCCGAGAACCGTTTCCCGGAATGCAGTCCGCTCGCCGCTGACGTATTTCAAAAGTGTCTCGTACACCTCTGCGAAGGAATGGCCGTTGATGGACTGGACCGCCGATCCCGCGAGACCATGGCCGCAGTCGCCGATGCAATCTACAATCGCCCCCGTTTGCCGATCAATGTCCAAACGCAGCGGAAACACCTGTCCGCCGCCCTCTAGAAATTTCCGCCACTCCTGGTCCGGCAGCCGCAGTCCTGTGTGCCCATCTCCTAGGGATGCCACCAACGGGGCCACCAGGCGGTAGAAATCCAGTCGCTGCATGTTGTCTTCTAGGGCAGCCTTCACTTCGTTGTACGTATGTTCTGCATCTGCTTGATCCCGGAATGCATACAAATCGGGATGAACCGATTCTAAGCCGTCCCAGAGATAAGCCAGGTCTTCCACCAGCTCCTCTTGGCTGAAGCGCGTCTCTAGATCCACCGTCGGTTCTGTGGGAGTGACAGTGCCTGTTCCGCATCCAGCTGCCAAAAGCGCCAAAACAACCATCATCAAACCAAGTCTCCAAACCGCACAGCCCATATCGTTCTTCTCCTCTCGGCATTTGCTTCCAAAATGGAACTTTTCTGTGATTATCACCAAGGGCATTGTACCATCCCGTCCCCTTCCTGGCTAGATGGAATTTGACCACGGATACAAAAAAACAGTTCCGGTCAGCTTCTGCCTACCGGAACTCGCCATATGCTATTGTTGCCAGTCAGACTGCCTCTATCAGCTGTAAGGATCCGCCGCATCCCGCAGTCCGTCGCCCATGAAATTGAGGGCCAGGATGGTGACGAGAATAAACACACCGGGCAGCATGATCCAGGGATTTTCTCCGACGGTCTGCAGATTGGTGGCATTGCTCAGCAGGACACCCCAACTTACCATCGGTGGTTGAATACCCAGTCCGAGAAAACTCAGCGCACTCTCGGCTAAGATCAAATTGGGAATTGTCAGCGTTAAAACTACAATGATGTGGCTGAGACAGTTAGGTATAATGTGAAATACGATCACGTAGAGATCATTAGCTCCAGCGGTTTTGGTCGCGAGAACGAAGTCTTCCTCCCGGTAGGACAGAACCTTGCCCCGCACTTCTCTGGCCAGCCATGTCCACTGCACCAAGGCCAACACAAAGACAACGCCAATGAAGACGCCCAAGGGGGGCCATGTGGTGGGAATCGCGGCACTCAGCGCCATCATCAGCGGCAGCTGCGGAAATAACTGCAGCAGTTCCACAAAACGCTGCACCACCATATCCACCTTGCCCGAAAAGTAGCCGGACACCCCTCCCATGAAGGAGCCGAGGGTAGCACTGAATAGAGCGCCCACACCGCCAATAAAGAGTGAGACCCGGCTGCCATAGATGATCCGGCTCAGCAGATCCCGGCCGATGTGGTCCGTACCCACAAGATAGATGGTAGCACCCTCATCCACGCCAAAGAAATGCAGATCGGTATCAAACAGTCCTAAGACACTGTACTCCCAGCTGCGGGTGAAAAAGCGAATCGGATACTTCTCGTCTTTGTCCTCCACATACACCCGTTCCCAGGTCACCTCGTCATACTCTTGGGTCAGCCCGTAGACAAAGGGGCGTGTAAAATTGCCTTCCGCGTCCCGGATACGCACCCGCTGCGGCGGCGTGTACGCCTGTCCGAAATCCGGCTCCGTATAGTCGTAGGGGCTGAAAAAAGGAGCGCCGATGCTGATGGTCGCCAAAATGATGACCACAACCGTCCCGATCATCCCCAGTTTGTGGCGTTTGAAACGCCGCCAGATCAACTGCCCTTGACTCAATGACTTCTTCTGCCGCTCTTCCTGTCCATTGCTGCTCATCTACGCTTACCTCCCCTCAATCATATCGGACTCTGGGATCCAGCCAGGCCAAAGCGAAGTCAGCCAGCAGATTGCCCGCAACAAGAACAACGGCGATCATCATCAAAAACGAACCCGCCAGGTACATATCCTGATTGACCAAGGCGTAATAGAAAGAAGGCCCGGTTGTAGGCAGATTGAGGATAATGCTGGCAATGATTTCGCCTTGAATCAAGAACGGGAGAGCCATGCCCATATACATGATCACCGGTTGAATGGCATTGCGAACCGCATGCTTATAGATGACCTTGCGCTCACTGAGTCCTTTAGCTCGGGCTGTTTCCACATACTGCCGATTAAGGACGTCCATGAGGTTACCCCGCATGATGCGCATGTTCTGGGCGGTACCGGCCAAACCCACAACCACCACTGGCACCCAGAGATGCTTGAGCAAATCGACAAACTTATCCCAGCCCCATGGCGCCAGAACGTATTCCGGTGAAAAGAGTCCACCCACGTGCACACCGGCATGAAACGCCAGAAGATACATGAGAACCAATGCAAAAAAGAAGTTCGGAATAGAAAGACCCAAGAAAGCGAATACAGTAGCGATATTATCCCCGATGCTGTATTTGTGTGTGGCCGAGAAGATGCCAATCAGCACCCCGATGATCACGGACACGGCATGGCAGAGGCCGGCAATCAAAAGGGTCCAGCCTAAACGAACCCAGATAACTTCGGACACAGGCCGGTTGTGCTGGAACGAATATCCAAAATCTCCCCGGGTGACGATTCCTCCAATCCAATTGGCATACTGCAAAACGAAAGGCTGGTCCAATCCGTAGCGCGCCCGCATGCGTTCCGCCATGGCCACGGCCTGGTCACGGCTCATGCCAGCCTGGCTCTGCAGCTGCTGCTGCACTGTAGTCAAATAGTCGCCAGGGGGCAGGTTGATTACAATGAACGAAAAAAAGCTGACCAGCAGCAGCATGGGAATGGCATACAATATCCGTCGAATGAGATAACTAAGCAAACCGGTTCCCCTCCTCTGCGGAGTTTTGGGGGCCCGGAGGATGCAGGAGCGAGCCTGCATCCTCCGGGCCGTGCTGCACGCATACTACTACTGGTGCCAGAGGCGGTTTTCGTAGAATTCAGCGGTTGGAATCAGGTGCTGGAAACGCGTTTCGTGCTGCAAATCCTGCGGCACATAGACAATCTGCACAGGAATGCTGTTGATGGTCCAGTTGTACATATACGATGGCACGTCCGGCTGCACATTGCGGATGCGCTTATTGAGTCCCAGTCCGCGCCGCACTTCGTAAACACCGATGGTGTAGAGATTTTCCGTAGACAGTTCCAATACTTCGTGGAAAATATCCATCTGCACTTCGGCATCCGGCTCTACGCGGGACTTCTGCATCAGCTCACGGATGCGCTCTTCAAAGGGCATAAGTTCCCGTTCTCCGCCAGGGCCGGCCTGATGGAAGGCCGGTGACGTATCAAAGATCGGCCCGAAGTTGCCGAGGTGGGTAGTGGGAACAGCTGTGTCGAGGCGGTTCATGGTAAATTCGAAGTTACCGGCATCGATGCGGCTGGAAACAACCGTGCCGGCCATGACCCGCACCCGCAGATCAATGCCAACCCGCCGAAGCATGGGCTGGATAATTTCTGCCAGTTCCACATTGGCTGCGGCGTCTTCGCCGACGATCATCTCAATGATCAGATCTTCTCCCGCCAACGGCGTGTCTTCCGGCCAGTTGACAAAACCGCTCCCGGTCGTGTCTTCAAAGCCCAGTTCGGCCAAGAGTTCTTCAGCACGCTCCGGCTCAAACGGGTAGCGCGTAACCAAATCATCATCGTGAAAAGCCGATCCTGTGGGATAGCCCCCGTACCAAGCCTGTGTCAGCGGCCCCGGGAAGGCAATATCCGCCGCGGCATCGCGATCAATGGCACGGGAAATTGCTTCTCGGAAACGGAAGTCACGGAACAGCTCACGCTTCGCCAAATCCGCATCGGTTTCTACACCGAGATTGACGGAGAGGTTCATGAACATCTGGTATCCAATGCCAAAGGGGCCGAAGCTGATGTCGAAATGGGCATCGGGTTCTTGGGCGGCCCGATTTACAATACCAAAGACCGCTGGATTTTCGATATTGTCGCGATCGCCCGTATTGGCGACCATATTCATGGTGCGGGCTTCACCGTCGGAGGCCTCCGTAAACCACACTTCGTTCAGATAGGGAAGCTGATTGCCTTCCTCATCCACCTGCCAGTAGTATGGGTTCCGCACCATGGCCAGCTGCTGGCCGGCCTCGTACTGTACGGGCACCCAAGGCCCCAATACCACCGGCGGTACATCATGCGCTGGGGTAGCATTGATGAACTCGTCATAATCCATCTCTTCGTTGACCTCTGGATGGAACGGTTCATAGACGTGTTTTGGTGCTACCGAGAAATCCGAATAACCCATGTTGTAAAAAGCAGCCACGGGATAGGGGGTGCCGAAATGGAAACGGATGGTGTAATCATCTACCTTCTCCAATTCGGTCATGACGTCGTCATACACCCAGGCACTGGCGTCGGCCCAGCTGGGTACGTTGGGATCCAAAATGAAACGTTCCCAGGTGAACATGACATCATCGGCGTCAAATGGTTCACCGTCGGACCACTTTGCCCCTTGAACCAGGTTCATCGTCAGCGTACGCCCATCGTCGGACCACTCCCAATCGGTAGCCAAGTTCGGCAGTGGATCCGGGGTTTCCAAAAGCCACATGGGCCCGGTCATAATTAGGGCTTCTTGGATCATCTGGTTAATGCCGAACCAGCCTTGCGTCAGTCCGGCTGCCCAGTTCCAGCCCTCATTAGGCACGGCAAAGGTATCGCGCCAAACGCCGCCGTACTCGCCAATGCCGTCTGCCATAATATTGGTTTTAACCACTCGGGGATATGCAGGCAGGCGCTCTTCCACCGGAGGCAGAACCCCTTCGTCCACCAGTGCAGCCAACTCGGGGGCTTCATTGTACGATGGCAGTGCTTCATAGGTCCAGATCTGATCTTTGGTGAACTGCCCAAAGAAGACTCGTTCGTCTTCGGCCATGGCCGCACCCGAGAACAATAGTGCGCCCAAAACCACCGCAACAACCGCTGATTTCCACATGCGCATTCCTTGATTACCTCCCTTTTTCTGATAAAAACCCGTGCACAACGGAAGACAACCCTGTTCGCCTATATCACCTCCTCCGCATGTCGGTTCCGGATCATCCGGCACCCCGGGCCATATAGCCGGCTAGCTGCAGCTCATTTTGGTAGTGGCAGGAAGCCTGATGTTCAGGATTGCCCTGCTGCCCTTGCAGCACGGGTTCTTCACTGCGGCAAAGGTCTGTGGCATAGCGGCATCGTGTATGGAAATTGCACCCATCCGGCGGGTTCGACGGATCCGGCACGGAGCCTTCAAGAGCTTCCCGGCGCCGACCTAGTTTCGGATCGGCGATGGGTATGGCTTTCAAAAGGGCTTCCGTGTACGGGTGACGGGGCGACTCGTAGAGCTCCTGACTGTCGGCAATTTCTACGATCTTTCCTAGGTACATGACGAAAATTCGGTCGCTGATGTGCTCCACAACACTCAAGTCGTGGGCCACAAACAGGTAGGTCAGTGAAAAATCTTGCTGCAGATCCTTGAGAACATTCAGAACCTGTGCTTGGACAGAAACGTCCAGGGCAGAAACGGGTTCATCGCAGATGACAAATCGCGGGTTTAAGCTCAGGGAACGGGCAATGCCGATTCGCTGCCGCTGGCCGCCGCTGAACTCGTGGGGAAACCTGCCCATTTGACTGGCACTCAAGCCCACCTTTTCCAGAAGTGCGCCGGCCCGGGACATGCGTTCCTTCTGGGTACCGATGCCCTGGATCTTGAGCGGTTCCGAGACAATCCGTCCTACAGTCATGCGCGGATTAAGAGACGCAAAGGGATCTTGGAAAATGAACTGCATTTCCTGGCGGATCCGCTTCAGTCCATCCTTCCCCAGCTTTGCCATATCCACTTCCTGCTCCCCCGGCCGGAACAACACTTCGCCCTCGGTCGGGTCCAACAGCCGGATAATGCTGCGGCCGGCCGTCGTCTTGCCGCACCCGCTCTCGCCCACCAAGCCTACGCACTCGCCTTCCCGAATGACAAAATCCAGGCCGTCAACTGCCTTCACATGGCCGACGACACGGCGAAACACGCCTTTTTGAATCGGAAAATATTTTTTTAGGTTGCGAACTTCCAGAATCGTCTTAGCGCTCAAAACCGACACCCTCCTCCTGACCCGTGTTGAGCACTTGCGGTTAGCCAGCCTTTATGCCGGTCTGTTGTTTGTCCCAAAGCCAGCATTTCACCGTGTGGCCCTCGTCGTCATCGAAGGTGGGAGGTTCCTTCTGCCGGCAAATGTCCATGGCCTCGGCACAGCGGGGGGCAAAATAGCACCATCCGCCTTCAACGTTGTTGAGATCGGGAACCGACCCGGGTATAGAGGTCAAACGCTTGCGAACTCCGATCTTTGGAATCGACTGCAGCAATGCCGTGGCATAGGGATGTTTGGGAGTGTAAAAGACCTGTTCGGTCGTGGCCCGTTCCACTCCCCATCCTGCGTACATGACTAAAACCCTGTCGGCCATGCCGGCAATGACACCCAAATCATGGGTAATCATGATGATGGCCATCCCCATTTCATCCTGCAGGTCCTGCATCAGATTGAGAATTTGGGCTTCCACGGTGACATCCAGGGCCGTGGTGGGCTCGTCGGCGATCAAGATCTGGGGGTTGCAGGACAAGGCCATGGCAATCATGGCCCGCTGCCGCATGCCGCCGCTGAATTCGTGCGGATAACGGTCCAACCGCTGTTCGGGATTGGATATTTTAACCCGTGCCAGCATCTCCGCCGCCCGCTGGCGGGCCTGGGCCCGGCCAAGCCTTTGATGGAGCATGATCGCCTCCATCAGTTGATCGCCAATGGTGAAGACAGGGTTGAGAGACGTCATGGGCTCTTGGAAAATCATAGAAATTTCATTGCCCCGTATCTTGCGCATTTCCCGGGACTGGTGATGGTAAGACGTGATGTCAACCGTACCGTTGTTTCCATGGTACAAAACCTTCCCGCCCACGATGCTTCCCCTGGGCTGAGGCACCAAATTCATCACGGACTTGGCCGTGATGCTCTTGCCGCAGCCGCTTTCGCCCACGATTCCCAAGGTTTCGCCCTGGTCTAAGTGAAAACTGACGCGATCCACAGCCCGGAGAATACCTTCTTCGGTGCGAAAATGGGTGCTCAAATCAACCACATCCAAAAGCCTATCGCCTTTAGCCAAGTTATCACCTTCCTAGCGGTGAAATAACAATGATTCTCTAATGACTTCTTAACACAGTATTCGCCAGGACGCGATCGAATCCTGCCCGGCCTGCAGCAGTGAGCGCAAAAGCTAGCCTTTGTCGGCTGTTCCTGCGTTTCGGCTGGCCTCTTCCCTGTCCTTGGCCATGTCTTCCACCGTCTTTTCCTCTAAACGCGCTGCACCGCGATAGTTTTCCTGTACCGGAATGCGCGGCTCCGTTGCCGCCCTCTCTTTGGCTTCGGCGATAGCTTCTGCATATTGCGGCAGCCACTGCTCCTGGGCCACGAGCATGTCATCTACCAGCTGCCAGACTTCGGGCGGGTTGCAGACTGCAGCAATCAGCGGGTCCATCAGCATCGCCTGCCGCAGAAGTTGATCATCACCGGCCACCGCGGCTTCCACCGACAGCCTCTGAACCCAGACACTGGCACTGCACACCGCCGCGCAGCCCAAAGGCAGGTCCCCGACAATGGGAATGTTGACGCCGTTGGCGTCGACGTATCCGGGAACTTCCACAACACAATCCGCCGGCAGGTTCGTAATGGCACCGTCATTGACGACATTAAAATGCCCCCGGTAGACGCGTCCAGTCTCGAGCCCTTCCACAATGTACGACCCATGCTCCTGACTGCGTTCTGCCGCCTTATACTCTTTGGGCGGTTCTTTCATCCAATTGGGGAAATCCACTTCAAACCAGTTTCGCCCTTCTCGGCAGACCCGCAGATAACCGCCGGTTTCTCCGTCTATCCATTTTCCGAGATCGATCCATTTCACGATCTCGTCGGGCCGTTTGCGGTACCACGGTACATATTCACTGAGATGCCCGTTGGATTCGGTGCTGAAATAGCCAAAGCGCCGCAGCATATCAATGCGCACTTTCTCCGTTCTGCTGTACTCGGGGTGGCTTTCAAAGGCTGCAAGCAGCTGTCCCGTCATATCGCGGCCGTCGTGCCGGACTTGTATGTACCAAGTCTGATGATTGATCCCCGCACAGACGATGTCGACTTCATCCTGCTCTAGACCCAGCACTTCGGCGATCTGCTGGTGCCCGTGCTGCACACCGTGGCAGAGACCGATGGTAGGAACGCCTCCATACTCATTGCAGGCCCAGGTGATCATGGCATTGGGATTGGCATAATTGAGCATAATACAAGCCGGATCGGCCACTTCCCGAATATCGCGGCAGAATTCCAAAACAGCCGGAATGCCCCGCTGACCGTACATGATTCCGCCCGCGCAGAGCGTATCGCCCACGCACTGATCAATTCCGTACTGAAGAGGAATTTCCACATCTTGTTCAAAGGCTTCCAAACCGCCGATCCGCACCACATTCATGACATATTTGGCATCTTTCACCGCCGCCCTGCGGTCCATGGTTGCCTGAATTCTAATCGACAGGCCGTTGTGATCAATATCACGCTGGCAGAGCTCTGTCACCATCTCCAGATTATGTTCGTTGATGTCGGTGAAGGCCACCTCTATATCGCGAAATTCCGGTACGGCCAGCAGGTCACGCAACAGGGTTCGTGTAAAACCGATACTGCCTGCCCCGATGAATGCTACTTTAAACGACATGAACATCCTCCTTTTTCTAAACGTTTACGTAAACGTTTCGCGTTAATATTTCGACGTGTTTGGTGGTGTTCCTTCCCCGCTTGTAAAAAAACGCAAATGTTTCTTGAATTTCCTTAGAAAACACAAAAACACCGCAGCAGAAAACCTACTGCGGTGCTCCTCGGCCGCTTGGCAGAGCGGTCCTCACGGTGGGATGGGTCACGGAATGACCCGGTACCAACTGCGGATTCAACGTTATGGTTAAGGGCTCTCCGGCCTTCACCCCATTCATGCGTCCCTTCAGGCGGGCCACGGCTTCCTTGCCCATTTCGTAGGCTGGAATGGCCACAGAGCTGAGCCGGGGGCGCAGGCTGGCCGCCATGGTATTGTCAATCCCTACCAGCGACACGTCTTCTGGAACCGAAATGCCCAGATCATGAAGGGCCTCGGAGATGCCTACCGCCAGCATGTCATTGGCAGCGACCACAGCCGTCGGCAGCCCGTCTTTCTTAGACAAGTTCATCCCAATCCTATAGCCTTCCTGTTCTGTAAAATTGTCCACTTCCAAAACCAGGGCAGGTTTCTTCCCCGGCATGCACCTTTCCAAGGCCTGCACGACACCTTCCATTCGATGCATACTAGTGGTACTGTGCCGCACGTGGACAAAGGCTACCCGCCGGTGTCCGTAGTCCAGCACATGGTCCGCCGCCAGATAGCCGGATTTGACATCGTCAACCAGAACACGATCAAAGCTGTCCAAGGACCGGGGCCCGCTGAGGACAACCACTGGGATCCCGTGATCATCAAGGCGATGGGCCAAGGCATGGATCGCGGTTAACCCAGGAGACGTAATCACAACACCATCCACTTGCGTCTCCAAAAGCAGCTCGGCGTAGCGTTCAATCCTGGCTGGTTCCGTCTCTGTATTACAGACCAGCACGGAATAATCGGCCGCGAACGCAGCATCTTCGACACCCTTCAAAGAGGCTGGAAAAAACGGATTCATCACCGAGGGAAGAATATGGGCAATCATCTGGCTGCGCTTCTGTTTCAGCGCCCGTGCCATGCGGTTGGGCTGGTAGTTGAGCGCATCCACCGCAGCGAGGACGCGCGTTCTTGTGTCCTCGGCCACAAAACGGGTTCCGTTGATCACCGCTGAGACCGTGGCAATGGATACTCCCGCTTTCTTTGCCACATCCTTGATGGTCGCCATCGTGCCTCTCCTCCGCAGACTATCTTGAGACGAGTTCCTGTACTGTGCCCTTTCGGTGATCCATGGCCACTGCTGATGCAGTCTCGCATCGAAACGTTTACCTTAACCCGTTATATTCCACACAAACCCTGCTGGTCCTGCATATATTCCTACGGAACAAGAATTCCTTCGCAGAAAGGCCGAAGCTGTGCTTGGCGTTCCCTTTCAGCATACGGTCCACTGCCACGGTACGAATGCCTAAAGCGAAGCAATAAACTGCTGCAGGAACTCGGGTAGCCGAAAGCACCCATGCAGGATATCTCGGTTGACATACCGAGTTCCACGGACTAGCATTGCCGGCCGCAGTCTATCATAATGTTTGGATCCTAGCGAAAAGCTCCACAGCCCTCCGGGATACGTGGGAACCACGGCGGTATACAGGTGCGAGACGGGAAAGAGCTCCTTGACTGCACCAAATGCTTGACCGAGAACATCGCGGTGAAACAGCGGCGACTGGCTCTGGCAGACCATAATACCGCGTTCTTTCAAACTGTTATGAAGCGATTGGTAGAAAGGGCGTTCAAAGAGTGCCTGGGCCGGGCCTACTGGGTCGGAAGAATCAACGATGATCACATCATAATCGCTGCGGCACTGGGCCGCAAATTCCACGCCATCGGTGAAATGATAGTAGACGCGATTGTCTTTCAAATGGCCCGCTACGTCCGGAAGATATTCCAGGCAGGCATCGACCACCAGCTTGTCAATTTCCACGAGGTCAACTCTGCCCACATCCGGATAGCGGCACACTTCCCTGGCCGCTCCCAAATCGCCGCCCCCGATGATGAGTACGTTGCGGGGCTCGGGATGCATATTCAGGGGAATATGGCTGATCATCTCGTTGTAGATGAATCCGTCCATGGACGTGGTCTGCACCACACCATCGAGAACAAGCATGGGTCCGAAATCATAGGAGTCCAGCACCATGACGTGCTGGTAGGCCGACTGCTGGTCAAAAAGCACATCGCGAATCCGGTAGCTCAACTTCATGTGCTCCCGTTCGTCCTCAGTCAACCAAAGATCGCCATTGTCTTCTACCAAATACGCTGCCTGCGGCTGCATACGGAAACCATCCCCCTATTGTTCGTTGTCCCGGCGGAGCAGGCCCCAAGTCCGAAAAGGAACTTGCAGCCTTGGCGAGGGCGGATTTGTCGCAGGGCCACCCAAGCCGCTCCGCAGGATCGGCGCATTCAGGCTCCGTTCCAGTCCATAGCCGTCGCTTCAGCCCCTCGGGACATGCATCGGACCGTCTTGTCTGTACTGCACAGAATCAGTTTTCCACGACGACAGCCTGTTCCTGCGCCTTTAAGCACAGTTCTGCCGCTTTGAAGGCGTGGGCCTGGGTCATGGCGTTTTCCGTGCGGTTTAAGCAATCCAGTATGAGCTGGCCAAAGAAGGGAAATCCAACGTTCCCGGCGCATTCGATATGCTGCTCCACTTCATCGTTGGCCAGATATAAGTGGTCTCCGCTGCTGTCTCGGGCGATGTCGATATATTTGCGAAGTTCTATGAAACCATGGGTGCCTAGGATTATGGTTCGTCCGTCACCCCATACGCCCAGCCCGTCGGGGGTGAGCCAGTCGACGCGGAAGTAATTTGTTGCACCATTGTCGGCAATCAGTGTTGCGTCACCGAAATCCTCGAACTCGGGATACTTCTTCCACCGGTAATTGGCAATCTTGCTGTGAGCCACCGTGGCGTCTTCAGCGCCGCTGTAATACAGGAACTGCTCGATTTGATGACTTCCGATATCGCAGAGGATACCGCCGAAGGTCTCCTTTTTCCAAAACCAATCGGGCCGGCTCTTTTCACTGATCCGGTGCGGGCCCGTTCCAATGACCTGCACCACCCGGCCGATGGCTCCATCCTTGATCAGATCCCCGGCATACATGGCGCTCTCGTTATGCAGCCGTTCGCTGTAGTAAACCATGTACTTGCAGCCCGTCTCCGCCACAGCGCTGCGGGCCTCCTGCAATTGTTCCAGCTTCGTGAACGGTGTTTTGTCCGTGAAATAGTCCTTGCCGTGCCGCATTACCCTTACACCCAGCGGTCCCCGCTGGTTAGGCACGGCAGCGGCAGCCACGAGTTTCACTTTCGGGTCCTGCAGAATCTGATCCTCACTCTCGGCAGCCCTGGCCTCGGGAAAACGTCCCAAGAGTGCTTCGGCCTTTTTGGGATCGGGGTCATACACCCATTTCAAAACGCCCCCAGCTTCCACAAGGCCATTGCACTGCCCAAAAATATGTCCATGATCCAACCGCGTCGCTGCAAACACAAATTCGCCGGGTTCCACCACAGGCCGAACCTTTCCTTCCGGGGCATAGCTCATGCCGTCACCGCGCGCCATCCGATCCCATCCTTTCTGTTGGTTGCTTCTCTAACGCAGGCCTTGCTATCCAATTCGGGTACAGGGCACTCTGTTTATACACCGCCGAAGGCGGAAAACCCGCCGTCGACGGGGACAACGGTGCCGGTAACGAACTTGGCCCCGTCGGATACGAGCCAAAGCAGAGTTCCCATCAGGTCTTCCGGTTCACCATAGCGACCCATGGGGGTGTGATCAATGATTGTTCTGCCCCGCTGCGTCGGTTGGCCCGTTTCCTTGTCAACCAATAAGTAATAGTTCTGTTCTCCAATGAAAAACCCGGGGGCAATGGCATTGACGCGGATCGCTGCCGAATACTCCTGGGCCATGTGCACGGCCAGCCACTGGGTGAAATTGTCCAGCCCGGCTTTGGCCGCCGAATATCCGATGACCCGAGTGATGGGCTGCTGGGCCACCATCGACGAAATGTTGATGATGCATCCCTGCTGCTGCTCGGCAAACACTTCGCCCATAACTTGACTGGGAAGTACCGCACCCATGAGGTTGAGATTGACAACCTGTTCGATTTCCCCGGCCGGAAGGTCAAAAAAGCGCTGCTCTTCGTTGGTGGTGGCACCCGGACGGTTCCCGCCGGCTCCGTTAATCAGGATATCAATGCGGCCGTACGCGGCAATCGCCGCATCCCGCACCCGCTCCATATCGTCCCGAACCAGTACATCGGCGCGTACGAAGGTGGCTTGGCCTCCCGCTTCGCGAATTTGTTTTTCCACAGCTTGACCCCGTTCTTCCCGGCGCCCTACCAAAACAACGTTGGCTCCAGCCTCAGCCAGAAAGCGAGCCATGGCGCCGCACAATACACCTGTGGCGCCGGTTACGACAGCTGTCTTACCTTTAACAGAAAACACGCAATGACCTCCCCATTTCAGTTTCATTTGTTCAAGCGTTTCTTTGGTGTCCTGTCTATGGATTCTTTTCTATCCCTATTTGTCATTTCCCTTTTCCCGGTACTGTGTTTCTTGCCGACTGCAAGTTTTTCCGTTCAATCCTCTGCGGCCGGCGGGCAACGGCTGCAACAGAGCATGGGGCGGGCAGAACTTTAAAACTTTCTCATGCGGAATCCTAATAGCTCCACTTCTTCTTCCTTGTCCAAGCTGGAATCGTAGTTCTTCCGCAGTTCAATGCTGTTGAGGTGATCAAAGCCGCACTGCAGGAAAAAAGAAAGAGCCGCCAGATTGCGGGGAATCACCTGGACGAACAGCGCCCGCACCTGTTGTGCTGTCAAATACTGGTCCAACTGGCGGATCACGTCCCGCCCCATACCCTGGCGACGGTACTCTTCGGCCATGTACATGTTCTCAATCCATGCCGCCCTGTCACCGCCGAAACGAAGATGCAGAAAACCTACAGTGGCCCCTGCGTGTTCCACAACATAGAGCTGGCCCTGGGACAACCACTCTTCTGCTACCTCCTGCGCTGCATCGGCATCCACCTGGGCCGGCCGGCGGCTGCCCGTCAGACAGCGGTGATAGCGATAGAACTCCATGATCATCGGGATCAGGTGAACGGTGTCATCCTTCTCGCACAGCCTTAAGAGCACCATGTCTGTCCCCTCCCCCGCTTGTGTACTAGACAGGCCTCGTAGGACATAGCTTTTTCCAGAGGAACTTGGGAAATATAGTCCCCTCGGCAGTGATCAAGGGCACCACCGGGTGTGAGGCCTGCCGTGGCCAATCCCTCTGCTCCCGCCAGTGCTTCAAAATCGGCGGGCGCGTAACAGCGCAGACTCTGGGTAATCCGCTCCTGATAGCATCCTTCCGGCCACCAAGTGTCGAGCATACGGCAGTGGCGGCCGTCAAACTCTGCCAAGCGGCGGTATGATCCGACACAGCTCTGCCGCCCGGCTTCCTGTGCCCAATACCACGGTGTGTATACGTCCAGCAATGCATGCCCGTTGGGCTGCAGCCACTTTTTTATCCTGCTCAAAAGCATCTGCTGCTGCCGATCAGAACCAACACCGAAACCGTCCCAGTAACAGATCAGATCAAAGCGTTCGTCCAAATCCACATGGAGAAAATCGCCTTCCATCACTCGCAGATCCAGCCTTTGCCCCAGCGCCCGCCGACGACACTGCTCAGCCAGTTCCGGAACCAACTCCACGGCCGTGACGGAAAAGCCTTCTTGCGCCGCCGCAACCGCAAATTGGCCGCCGCCGGGGCCTAGTTCCAATAGGCTGGTTCCCGGGTATTTCTTCAGCGCAGCAGCCCGGGAGCGATCCGAAGCCGAAACACTGCCGTCGTACACCCCCAGCCACTGTGATTGTTTTCGGTAAAATTCAGCAGACCAATCCAACTCCATTGTCCCTCCCGCTCTGTCTGTCCTGACGATCCTATGTACCTAATGCGGCTGCGGACGCAGCTGGGGATTAGCCAAGGAAATCATGGCAAAAAAACTTTCCGGCGGCACATAGCTGGGAATGCTGTTGCCCGAACCCAGGGCATATCCGCCCCGGCGGCCCAGATTCTTCCACAGCCAACGGCTGCGCGCTTCGACTTCCTGAGAGGATGCCCGGCACAGGAAATCCACATCGATGCCGCCTAGAACTGCAATGCGGGACCCATAGCGTTCGTACACTTCTTCCACGGGTGTAATGGCATCCTCATAGGAATGTCTGGCATCGTAACCCATGGCGATGATATCTTCCATGACCATCTCCAGGTTGCCGCAGGAGTGCAGAATAATGGGCTTTTTCCTGGCATGGGCAGTCTGGACAATTTCCTCGTGGTGGGGGAAGATATAGCGCCGCATGTCGGTTGGCGCGAGCATGGTCTGGGTCTTGAAACCCCAGTCGTCGTTGGAAATCAGAGCGCCCACAGCCGGATGGGCAGCACAATGCCGGTAATATGACGCCAGACAGTGCCCTACACCAGCGGCGACTTTTTCAACCAACTCCGGATTGTCCACCAGCGCGTAGCAGAGATTGTCATATCCCATCAAATCGATCACGTTTTCCAGCACACCGCCGGGCCCCATGACCACCAACTTCATATCCGGAGGCAAGTCAGCGCCCAATACATCAAGAATATGGTAATCTTCTTGGTCCATATCGGGCCACTGGTATGCTTCAAAGCTGGCGTCGTCGACGATGGCAGCACCTTGGTTTAAGGAGCGGGTCTGTTTGGATTCCACCGGCTGCTGCCGAAACCGAAGGCTGCTGCCATGTACGGTAGCGTAATCATACCCCGCACCGCAAAAGGCCCGCAGCACCTGGCGTTTTGCCTCACTGCCATTGCGGGGCTTCATCGGCCCGCCCAAAAGTTCATAGAGATCTTCATTCAAAAACAGTTCAAAAAGCGTAACCCGATCCGGCACTTCCCGTTTCAACACCGCCAGCAATTGATCAAAATCCGGTGTTCTCATGTTTCACCTCCAAAATGGTATCAGGCATGCACGGTTGGTTCTCTGTGAAACGAAGATCCGGCTTCAGAGACCGCGGACCTCCAGGCCGGTTGTTCCATGGCGTGTCCTTTTGTCCTTTTTAAGCTTGCAAAGTTTCCTGTGCGGGTTCTTCCAAATTCCGGGGAATGGGACGTTCCCTGAGTTTCCACAGCATCACAATCCAGGCTGCAACAGCACAGCAAAAGGCAAAGAGATACAGCACCTGGTAAGACCAGGTTGTGACCAATACTCCCAAAACCATACTCGCCGCAGCCAGGCCGAGATCGATGGAATTGGCCATCAGAGCCGCAGCCATGGAACGCTGAACCCCTTGGACAGCATTGGTCACATTCAACATCATCATGGCGGTCGTGGAGAAGAAACCCATTCCTATGGGGACAGCACTGATAATAACCCATACCGGACTTGGCGGCGTGGACAGCAGCACCAAGCCCCCGGCGAACACGGCCGTGCCCGGGATCATGATCAAACGCTGGGGCATCCGATCACCGACGAACGAATAGACCACTTTGATACCAATGTTGGTCACCGCCAGCACAGTAAAAAACTGGCCTGGGTTTTCGTAACCGACGGATACACCGTAGGTCGATACATAGGTAATCACCGAACCCATTCCCAAGGCCATTAGCACATTGCAGAGCAACGGTATGGCAATAAGCCGAAAATTCAGCGGCGCCGGTTTTTCGTGACTGATGACCACGTCCTTTGCCCGGGGCCTTACATGAAGCCAAAACACGGCCATCGCACCCAGTCCAAAACCGCT